>DASSYK010000006.1:0-11979 GCA_035703345.1 Solirubrobacterales bacterium | reverse complement strand
GAGCTCGCCCCGGAGGCGAAGCTGCCGCCGACGCGCGAACTGGCGGAGACCGCCGGCGTCAACCACCTCACCGCCGTCCGCGCCTACAAGCGGCTGCGGGAGCTCGGCCTCGTCAACTCCCAGGTCGGGCGCGGGACCTTCGTTCGCGACGCCGCACCCGCCGTGCTGCCTGGCGCCTCCGCCGGCGCGGGGCCCGACGACACCGACTGGCAGCGCTACGTGTTGCCCCCCGTGACCGAGGGCCGGGGGGATCGCGCCATGGCCGAGATGTACCGGCACTCCCAGGCGCGCGGACTGATCCCGCTGTCGGTGGGCTACCCGTCCTCGGAGTTGTTCCCTTTTGAAGCGGTCCGCGGCGCTCTCGCCGGCGCGCTCGAGCGGCACGACGCGCGTGCGCTCCAGTACACGGACATCGCCGGGCTGCCGGAGCTGGTGGCGGGGCTGGCCGGGCTCTCGAGCGATCGCGGAGCGCCCGAGGACCCGGGCGACATCGTCGTCACCAGCGGCGCCCGTCAAGGCCTGACGCTCGCGGCCCGGGCGATCCTGCGCCCCGGCGACACGGTCGCCTTGGAGTCACCGACCTTCATGGGGGTCTGGGAGTCGGTCAGCTCGACCGGCGCCCGCGTCGTCCCGATCCCGATGGACGAGCAGGGCCTGGACGTCGACGCGCTCGAGGCCGCCCTGGCGCGCGAGCAGATCCGCCTGATCGCGGTCCAGCCGCGCTGCCACAACCCCACCGGCATCGACCTCGCGCCCGCGCGCCGCCGGCGGCTGGTGGAGCTCGCCCGCAGCCACGGGTTCTTCATCGTCGAGGACGGCATCTACGGCGACCTGCGCTTCGGCGGCGAGGACCCGGGCTCGCTCCGTGCCACCGACCACGGCCACGTCGTCTACGTCGACTCGCTCTCGAAGACGATCGGCGGCGGGATCCGGGTCGGCTGGATCGCCGCCAGCGGCCCCGTGCTGGAGCGGATCCTGGCCGAGAAGCGCGCCGACGACCTGCACAGCTCGACGCTCAGCCAGCTGGCGCTGGCGGGCTTCCTCGGCGAGGGCTCCTACCCGGCCCACATCGAGCGGGCGCGCGAGTTCTACCGCGTGCGCCGCGACGCGCTGCTCGCGGGCATCGACGAGCACATGGGCGACCTCGTCACGGTCTCGGCGGAGGGCGACGCGAACGGCGGCCACCTCTGGGCGGCCCTGGAGCTCCCGCTGGACGAGAACGAGCTGATGACCGAGGCCGTCCGCAACGGCGTCACCTTCGTCCCCGGGGCGGCGATGCTCCCCGAGCCCTCTCACCTGGCGCACATGCGCCTCTCGTTCGGCTTCCTCGGCCCCGACCAGCTCGTCGAGGGCACCAAGCGCCTCGGCCGCGCGATCCGCGCGCTCGCGAGCCGGCCCCGCGTCAGCGAAGCGGTCCCGATCGCCTAGAGCCGCGCCCGACCGCCCGACCACCCGACCGCCCGACCTCCGCTCGGGCGCCCCGTCGCCGTTGGGCTCAGGCGGCCGCGGCGGGCGCCTCGGGCAGCTTCTGGCGCAGCTTCAGCACCGGCTCGAACAGATCGCCCTTGCGCTCGACCCGCTTCAGCACCTGCTCCGCCTCGAACGTGATCACGCCCGGGTCCTTCTTCTTCAGCGCCTTCTCGACCTCGCCCCACTCCAGCGGGGTCGAGGCCGTCGGACGGTCCTTCGCCCGCAGCGAGTAGACGGCGACGGTCGTCTTGTGGCGGTGGTTCTGCGACCAGTCGACCAGCACCTTGCCCTTGCGCAGCTTCTTCGTCATGCGGCTGACGACCTCGTCCGGGTGGCGCTTCTCGAGCAGCAGCGCGATCGCTTGGGCGAAGGGGCGGGTCTGCTCGTAGCCGGCCGGCGTGTTCAGCGGGACGTAGACCTGGACTCCCTTCGAGCCCGAGCTCTTGGGGAAGCTCTCGAGGCCGAGATCGGCGAAGAGGTCGCGCAGGCGCAGCGCGATGCGGCAGCAGTCGATCGCGTCCGCCGGCGCCCCGGGGTCGAGGTCGAACGCGACGACGGTGGGCCGGTCCACGTTCGATGCCTTCGCCAGCGACGGGTGCAGCTCGATCGAGGCGAGCTGCTCGAGCCAGATCAGCGTCGAGAGGTTGTCGCAGAGGCAGAAGCCGATCTCGCCCGCCCGGTCGGCGAGCACCGTGGCGGTCTTGATCCAGTCGGGGCGGTGCTCCGGGCAGCGCTTCTCGTAGAAGTGGAAGCCCTCGACGCCGTCCGGGTAGCGCTTGAGCGTCAGCGGGCGGCCCTTCAGGTGGGGGAGCATCGCGTCGGCGACGCGCGCGTAGTAGTCGATCACCTCGCCCTTGGTGAAGCCGGCCTTCGGGTAGAGGACCTTGTCGAGATTGGTCAGCTTCAGCCGGCGCGAGCCGACCGTGACCTCTCTGGACCTACCTGCTGCCAGCCCTGGCCCTGCTCTTGGTCTTCGGCTTGGCCTTGGACTTCGAGCCGGAGGACTTCGAGCCCGACGACTTCGAGCGCGAGGACCTGGAGCCGGAGGGCTTGGACGAGCGCGTGCGCTTGGACCCGCCGTTGCCCGAGCCGGAGGCGGCGCCGCCGTCGCTCTCGCCGCGCACGGCCGCGAGGCTCTCCTCGAGCGCAGCCATCAGGTCGGGCGCCTTCGTGGGGGCCGGCTCCTCGCTCTCGGCGGAGACGATCTCCTTGCCCGAGGCCTTGCGCTCGAGCATCGCGAGCAGCTCCTCGCGGTACTCGTCGCGGTACTTGTCGGCGTCGAAGTCGGTGGAGAGCGACTCGATCAGCTGCTTGGCCATCTCGAGCTCGCGCTTGTCGGGCTTGCCCGGCTTGTCCGCGAAGACGTCGCCCCCGAGGTCCTCTGGCGAGGTGACCTCGTCGTGGAACCGCATCGTCGCCATGGTGAGGACGTCGTCCATCGGGCGGATCGCGGCGAGGTGCTCCTTGTTGCGCAGGACGAAGCGCGCCACGGCGACCTTGCGCGAGTCGTTCATCGCCTGGACCAGCAGCGAGTAGGCCTTCTCCGCGCCCTTGTCGGGGCCGAGGTAATACGGCTGCTCGAAGTAGATCGGGTCGATGTCGTCGAGGTCGACGAAGTCCTGGATCTCGATCGCGCGGGTCTTCTTCGGATCGAGCTCGGCCAGCTCCTCTCGCGTGAGGGTCACGTACTGGTCGGGGGCGAACTCGTAGCCCTTGACGATGTCGTCGTAGGCGACCTCCTTGCCGTCGGCCTCCGCGACGCGCTTGTGCTTCACGCGGGAGCCGTCCGACTCCCGCAGCTCGCGGAAGCGGATGGTCTGCTTCGAGACCGCGCTGTACATCTTCACCGGCACGTTCAGCAGCCCGAAGCTGATCGAACCGCTCCATATGGCTCTAGCCATCGCTCATCACCCGTTTCGACTCCTCGGCCACCGAGAACTCATCGGTGGCTTTCGACGTAGTTGAGCCTACCCCTAGTGCCGCTCCGGCAAGCGGGCGTGGAATTGCGCTCAGAGCTCCCTGACGACCTCGCGGGGGTCCTTGTCGTCGCGCATGCCCTTGAAGGCGGGCTGGCGCAGGGTGCCCTCGTTCGTCCATTCCGTCCATGAGACCTCGCAGACGAGCTCGGGCTCGCACCAGACCGCCGTCCGGGCCTTGGGGCCGCGCGGCGCGCCGACGTCGAACGGGCTGTCGGTGCGGCGGCGCTTGGCGAGCTCGCGGGTGAGCAGGTCGAGGTGCTCCTCCGCCAAACCCGAGCCCACCCCGCCGGCGAAGACCAGGCGCTGGGTCTCCCCGCGGCCCAGCTCCGAGGCCCGCTTGTCGTAGTAGCCGACCAGCAGCGAGCCGACGCGCTCCGCCCGCTTGCCCTCGCCCGGGATGTGGCCGCCGATCACGAACTCCTGCTGTTGCCAGACCCGGGCCTTGATCCACTCGCCGCTGCGCCTGCCGGGGCGGTACGGGCTGTCGCAGCGCTTGGCCACGACGCCCTCGAGGCCCTGGCGGCGGGCTGCCTCGAGCAGCTCCTCGCCTCCGCCGAGCCGGTGGCGCGGAGTGCGCCAGCGGGGTCCCTCCAGCCCGAGCTCGAAGAGGAGCTCGCGGCGCTCGGTGTAGGCGAGGTCGCGCACGCGGCGGCCGTCCAGGTGCAGCAGGTCGAAGATCACGTAGTCGACGGGCGTCGTCTGCGCGCGCTGCCGGACGGCGGCCGCCGAGGTCAGGCCCATGCGGCTCTGGATCAGCTGGAAGCGGGGGCGACCCTCGGCGTCCAGGGCGACGACCTCGCCGTCGAGGACCGCCGCGTGATCGGCGAGCTGCTCCGCGATCGGCTCCAGCTCGGGGTAGCGCGCGGTGATGTCCTCGAGGCGCCGCGACTGCATGCGCCACTCGCCGTGGTCCGCGTAGGCGAGCGCGCGGATCCCGTCCCACTTGATCTCGTAGGCCCAGCCCTCGTCCGCGGCCGCGGGGAGCGACGCGGGCTTGGCGAGCATCGGCTCGAGCCGGTCCGGAAAGGGCTCCTGCGGGGGCCGCGCCACGGCACGATTAAATCGGGCTGTGCTGTTCGAGCTCACCGATGTGACGTACAGCCGCGCCGGCAGGCGCGTGCTGGACGGCATCAGCGCCCGGCTGCCGGTGGGCGCGAGCTGCCTCTTCGGGCCCTCGGGCAGCGGCAAGTCGACCGTCCTCCGGTTGCTCGACCGCCTGATCGATCCCGACGCCGGCGTGGTCCGCTACGAGGGCAGGGAGGTCCGCGAGCTCGACCCGCTCGCCCTGCGCCGTGAGGTCCTCCTGGTGCCGCAGCTTCCGGCGCTGATCGACGGCACCGTCGGCGACAACGTGGCGTTCGGCCCGCGACTGGCCGGCCACAGCTTCGACTCGCGCGCGGCCCTCGAGCTGGCCGGGCTCGACGCGTCCTTCGCCTCGCGGCCCGCCGGCCAGCTCTCGGTCGGCGAGCAGCAGCGGGTGATGCTCGCGCGCGGGCTCGCGCTGGAGCCCCGCGTCCTGCTGCTCGACGAGCCGACGTCCGCGCTCGACGCCGAGGCGACCGCGGCCGTCGAAGCGACCCTCGCGCGGCTGCGGGAGCGCACCTCGATCTCACTCGTCCTGGTCACCCACGACGTCGAGCAGGCCGCGCGGGTCGCCGAGCGCATCGTCTGCATCGACGCGGGCCGGGTCACGCGCGAGGGCCCGGCCACGGAGATCGCTGCGGCCGAGCGGGAGCGCCGCAAGGCTTCGGCCGCATCCGCGGGCGAACCCGCCGCCGCGGCCGGCCGGGAGGGTGGGCCGCAGTGAGCGGATCGATCGACATCAGCCTCGGCGAGGTCGCGGCGTCGCTGGTCCTCGTGGCGGTCGCGATCGTCGCCTCGCGCTGGCGCGGCGCCGGGCTCGAGCGCGACATCGGCGTCGCAGTCGCGCGTTCCTTCGTTCAGCTGACCGCGATCGGCCTCGTGATCACCTTCATCTTCGAGCAGGACAGCGCCGTCTTCGTGATCGCCCTGCTGGCAGTGATGGTGGGCTTCGGGGCGCTGACGGCGAGGCACCGCGCCGTGGGTGTCCCCGGCGCGCTGGGTCCCCTCCTGATCGCCCTGAGCGTCGCGGCCATCGGGACACTGGGACTCGTGCTCCTGCTCGGCATCATCGAGCCCGAGCCGCGCTTCGTGGTCCCGGTCGGCGGCATGGTGATCGGCAACGCGATGACCGCGGCGGCGGTCGCCCTGAACCGCCTCGGCGAGGACGTCGCCGGCGACGCCCGCCGGATCGAGGCCACCCTGGCCCTCGGCGCCACCTCCTCGCAGGCCGTCGCCCCGCTCGTCCGCCGCAGCCTCCGCTCGGGAATGATCACCCTGGTCGACTCGACCAAGACGACGGGCCTGATCTTCTTCCCGGGCACGATGGTCGGCATGCTCCTCGCCGGCGCCGACCCGGTGGACGCCGTCCGCCTCCAGCTCATCCTCCTCTACACACTCCTCGGCTCAGTCGCGATCGCGGCCCTGCTCGCCACCACCCTGGCCCGCCGCAACTTCTTCACCCCGGCGCACCAGCTGCGCGAGCCACCGCAGCCGTAACAGACAAAACCGGCACCGAAGGGGCGAGCCCGAGGTCGTGGGATCTCAGGTACCGCATCGAGTACCTGAAGTCCCGAGATCCCGACAGCCACTCGATCTGGAGGCTCGTGCGCCGCCAGCACGGGGTCATCTCGCACAAACAGCTGCGGGAGGCGGGCGTGCATCCGCAGGCGATCAAGCGCCGGGTGGCAAGTGGACGGCTGCACCGGGTCCGGCGCGGCGTCTACGCCGCAGGACGGCCGGAACTGACCGACCGTGGCCGGTGGATGGCGGCGGTCCTCTACTGCGGCACCGAGGCAGTGCTCAGCCACGACAGCGCCGCGGCTCTGTGGGGGATTCGCTCCCAGCTCTCGGGACCCATTCATCTCTCGGTGCCGGTTTTGACGCAGTCCCGGGCGGTCGGCATTCGGGTGCACCGCCGCGCGTCGCTCGAGCCTCGGGACGTCACCCGTCGCGAACGGATCCCCGTGACGTCGCCCGCTCGGACCCTGATCGACCTGGCAACCCGCCTCGCGCCGCGGCAGCTCGAGGCCGCCGTCAACGCGGCGGACAAGCTCGACCTGGTCGATCCCGAGCGGCTGCGAGCCGCGGTCACGCAGCGGGCCGGAATGGACGGCGTCCCCGCCCTTCGCGCGCTCCTCGACGGGCGCACCTTCCGGCTCACCGACTCGGAGCTCGAGCGCCGGTTCCTGCGGCTTGTCCGGGCCGCCGGCCTGCCGGAGCCCCGAACCGGCCGGAGGCTCAATGGCTACCGCGTCGACTTCCACTGGCCGGACCTGGGCCTGGTGGTCGAGACCGACGGGCTGCGCTATCACCGCACGCCCGCGCAGCAGGCGCGCGATCGCGAGCGCGACCAGGCCCATGCGGCGGCGGGGCTGACCCCGCTGCGGTTCACCCACGCGCAGGTGGCGCGCCAGCCGGGCCGCGTGGCGGCGATCCTCGAGGCCGTGACCCGGCGGTTGGATGCGGCCCGGGTGCCCGATCGCAAGCCTCGGCCCCGGGGCACCTCGTCCACCTGAGCCGCCCGGAAGGCCCGCGTAGACTCGACTCCGGTGACGGAGTCCCGCCGCAAGCGGCTGACGCTGATCGCGACGATCCTCGGCTCGACGATCGTCTTCCTCGATTCGACCGTCGTCAACGTCGCGCTCCCGGCGCTGTCGGATGATCTCGGCGCCGGCCTGGCCGACCAGCAGTGGGTGGTGGAGGCGTACCTGCTGGCGCTGGTCTCACTGCTGCTCGTCGGCGGCTCGCTCGGCGACCAGTTCGGGCGCCGGCGCCTGTTCATGATCGGGCTCGCCGGCTTCGGGGTCACGTCCGTTCTCTGCGGGCTCGCCCCCAACACGGAGGTCCTGATCGCGGGCCGCGCCCTCCAGGGCTTCGCCGGCGCGCTGCTGGTCCCCGGCTCGCTGGCGATCCTCGCCGCGACCTTCGAGGGCGCGGAGCGGGGCAGAGCGGTCGGCACCTGGACGGCGTGGAGCGGCATCGCGACCGTCGTCGGTCCAGCGGGGGGCGGCCTGCTGGTCGAGACGCTCTCCTGGCGCGCGATCTTCTGGGTCAACGTCCCGCTGATCGCCCTGACGCTCTGGGTCGCGTGGGAGGCCGTGCGGGAGAGCTCGGACCCGGAGGCCGACCGCAGGATCGACTGGCTCGGGATCCTGATGTCGGCCGCCGGCCTGGGAGGCCCGGTCTACGCGCTGATCCAGCAGCCGACCCACGGCTGGGGCGACCCGGTCGTGTACGTGCCCCTGATCGGCGGGATGGCGCTGTTCGCGGCGTTCCTGGTCTGGGAGTCGCGGATGTCGCACCCGGTCCTCGACCTGACCCTGTTCCGGATCCGCAACTTCGCCGTAACCAACATCGAGACGCTGATCGTCTACGCCGGGCTGATGGGCGCGCTCTTCTACGTGACGTTGTTCCTCCAGCAGACGGCCGGCTACTCGCCGGTCGAGGCCGGCCTCGCGACCACGCCGGTCTCCCTGCTTCTGTTCGTGCTCTCGCCCCGGTTCGGGAAGTTCGCCACGGGCACCGGGCCGCGGCTGCCGATGGCGATCGGCCCGATCATCGCCGGCTGCGGCCTGCTGGTGCTGCTCGGGGTCGGAGCCGAGTCCAGCTACCTGACCGAGGTGCTGCCGGGGCTGTTGCTGTTCGGACTGGGTCTGTCGGCGACCGTCGCGCCCCTGACGGCGACTGCGCTCAACTCGGTCGAGGAGCGTCACGTCGGCGTCGCCTCGGGGATCAACAACGGCGTCTCCCGTGTCGCCGGGCTGCTCGCGATCGCCGTGCTCGGCGCCCTGATCTCGGGCCAGTTCGGGAACACGATCGACACCGAGCTCGAGGGGGCCTCGCTCTCCCCGCAGGGGCAGGAGGCGGTCGACGACGCCAAGGCGGACCCGCTTCCCGCACCAAACACCGGCGGGCTGCCACCGCCGGAGGCGAGCGAGATCGACTCCGCGGCCACCGCCGCCGCGGAGCAGGGTTTCCACCTCGGGATCGGTGTCGGAGCCGGGCTGATGATCGCCGGCGGGGCCATCGCCGGGATCTGGATCCAGAACCCCCGCCCCGGGGAGGAGCCTGAGGCACGCCAGGCGCCGCTCGCCGCCACGGCGGGGGAGTGCGCGCGCTGCGCCGAGGACGGGCACGACCGAGGCCACGCCGAACACGAGGCGGCGTCCGCCTAGACTGGCCGCCGCCATGAAGATCTTCAGCGGCATCCAGCCGACCGGCCGCAAGCACCTCGGCAACTACATCGGGGCGATCCGCCAGTACGTCCACGGCCAGGACGAGGGCGACCCGGCGATCTACTGCATCGTCGACCTGCACGCGATCACCGTCCCCTGGGACCCGACGACCCTGCGGACCAACGTTCACGACACCGCCGCGATCCTGCTCGCGGCCGGCCTCGAAGCCGACCGCTGCATCCTCTTCCGCCAGTCCGACGTGCGCGAGCACACGGAGCTCACCTGGCTCCTCTCCTCGGTGACGGCGCACGGTGACCTCAACCGCATGCATCAGTTCAAGGACAAGTCCGCGAAGCAGCGGGAGCTTGTGTCTGCGGGGCTCTTCCTCTACCCGGTGCTGCAGGCCGCCGACGTGCTCGCCTACAAGGCCGACACCGTCCCGGTCGGCGAGGACCAACGCCAGCACGTCGAGCTGATGCGGGAGATCGCTCGCCGCTTCAACGAGCGGTTCGGCCGCACCCTGGTCGAGCCCGAGCACCGGATCCCCGAGATCGGGGCCAAGGTCATGGACCTCCAGCACCCCGCGAACAAGATGTCGACTACCGGCGGCAGCGAGCAGGGCACGGTCCTCGTCCTCGACGACCCGAAGGCAGTGACCAAGAAGGTCCGCAGCGCGGTCACCGACTCGGGCTCGGAGGTGCGCCGCGGCGAGGGCAAGGAGGGCATCGCCAACCTGATCGAGATCCTCTCCGTCGTCCGCGGCACCTCGATGGAGGAGATCGAGACCGAGTTCGAGGGCTCCGGCTACGGCGACTTCAAGGGCGCGGTCGCCGAGGCCGTCGTCGAGTTCCTGGCGCCGGTGCGAGAGCGCTACGAGGAGCTCCGCCCCGACGAGGACGCCCTCGAGGAGACCCTCGCGGCGGGCGCGGAAAAGGCGCGGGAGATCGCCCGCGGGACGCTCGCCGAGGTCCGCGGCGCCATGGGCATCGGCCCCGCCTGACCCTGTTCCTGTTCGCTGACCGCGCGGAGGGCTAAGGTGGCTGCGTGACCACCGCGGCCCAGCTCGACCTGGACCTCGACGTCTTCCAGGGCCCGTTCGACCTGCTGCTCGCCGTACTGCTGCGGGAGGAGATCAGCCTCGCGGAGGTCCCGCTCGGCGAGATCGTGCTCGCCTACGTGGACCACCTCGAGGAGGCCGGCGAGCTCGACCTCGACGCCGTGACCGAGTTCCTGGTCCTGATCGCCGCGTTGCTGGAGCTGAAGTCGCGGCTGCTGCTGCCGAGCGAGGACGGCGAGCTCGAGCTGGGACCGCAGGAGGCGGCCGACGAGCTGCTCGCGCGGATGCTCGAGTACCGGCGCTACCGCGACGCGGCTTCGGTCTTCGACCAGATCTTCCGGCGCGAGTCGAACGTGCTGCACCGCTCCGCTCCGCCGCCGCCGGAGCTGCGACGCGCGGCCGTCGAGGCCGCCGTCCAGGTCTACGAGCCCGACAGGCTCGGCTCCGCGCTGGGCGAGCTGCTGACGCCGCCCCCCGAACCCGGCACATCCCACATCCGGGCGACCGTGTCCGTCCAGCGGCGGCTCGGCGTGATCCGCGAGCTGCTGCGCAAGCGCAGCGTGCTCGACTTCGACTCGGCCTTCGGGCGCGAGGACCGCTTCACGCAGTGCGTGACCCTGTTCGCCCTGCTCGAGCTGTACCGGCGCGGGGAGGCGGACTGGAACCAGGCCGACAACTTCGGCCCGATCGAGGTCAGGGCGACATGAGCGCCGACGGGCTCGCGGCGACGCTCGAGGCGCTGCTGTTCCTCTCGCCCGACCCGGTTCCCGCCGTGGATCTCGCCGAGTCGATCGAGATCGACGAGGAAGAGGTGGTGAGCGCCGTCGAGGCCCTCGGCGAGCAGCTCGAGGCCACAGGCAGGGGGGTCCGCCTGCGCAAGGTCGCCGGCGGCTACGCGCTCGTCGCGGTGCCCGAGGCCGAGGACGCCGCCCGCCGGATGCTGGCCAAGCCCCGCACACCTCCGCTGACGCAGGCCCAGGCGGAGGTGCTGGCGATCGTCGCCTACCTGCAGCCGGTGGCACGGCCCGAGGTCGCCCGCATCCGCGGCGTCTCCTCGGACTCGGCGGTCTCCAGCCTGACGGAGCGCGGCCTGATCGAGGAGCGGGGCCGCAGCCGCTTCGGCGCCGTCACCTACGCGACGACCACGCTGTTCGAGAAGCTCTTCGGCCTCTCCGGGCTCGACCAGCTCCCGGATCCCTCGCAGTTCGACCCGACTCCCGAGGACGAGCGGGAGCTCCGCGAGCGTCTGCTGAAGGCCGGCGAGCAGCGAGCGGAGTGAAGCGCCTCCTGACCGCCGCGCTCGCGATCGCGGGCGCCCTGGCGGCCGCCGCTCCCGCCTCCGCCGAGACGATCACGGTCACCACCCCGCTCGACGCGCCGAGCGGGCTCGAGTGCTCGCTGCGCGAGGCGGTCGGGGCCGCGAGCGACAACTCCGCCACCGGCCACGAGGGCTGCGCGGCCGGTGAGGCCGGGGCGGAGGACGTGATCGTGCTCGAGGCGGGTGTCGTCTACTCGCTGACGCTGACCGGCGCGGGCGAGGACTCCAATGCGAGCGGCGACCTGGACCTCGACACGGGCTCGGCCGGCGCCGCCCTCGTGGCCGGCGGGCCGGGCGCGCGCCCCACGCTCGACGGCGCGCTGGGCGACAGGATCCTCGACGTCACCGGCGACGGCGACCTGCGCATCGAGGGCCTCCGCCTCGCGCGCGGCGCGGCGCCGGGGGTCGAGAGCACCGACACGGCCGGGGCCGTGAGATGGACCGGCGCCGCCGCCGATGGCGTCCTGACCCTCCGCGACGCGCTGCTCGAGGACAACAGCGCGGCGATCGCCGGGGCGATCGACACCGAGACGACCGGCGGGGCACTGATCGAGGACAGCACCGTCCGCGACACGCAGACGAACGACGAAGGCGCGGTCCGGGTCCGCGGCGGCCCGGCGACCGTCAGGCGCAGCGCGATCGTGGACAACCTCGGCGGCGGCCTGGTGGGCCAGATGGAGGGCGCGGGTGCGGTGACGATCGAGGAGAGCACCGTCGCGCGCAACCGCTTCGGCGCCGACCTCTCGGTGGGCGGCGTCTTCTCAGCCGGTGGGACGAGCGTCGAGAACTCGACCGTGAGCGGCAACCTCGGCGGCTTCGTCGGCGGCGTCCACTCGAAGGGGCCGCTCCAGGTCCGCTTCTCGACCATCACCGGCAACGGCGCGCCCGAGGACGTCA
>DASSYK010000165.1:0-10972 GCA_035703345.1 Solirubrobacterales bacterium | reverse complement strand
GCCTTCCAGAAGCTCGTTGACCCCGAGGGGGAGGCGGCGATGGCGCGCGCAGCCGCCGTCGCGGGGACGGCGATCTGCCTCTCCACCCTCTCCACCACCGGACCGAGCGAGGTCGCAGCGGCAGCGCCCGACGGGCGCCGGATCCTGCAGCTCTACTGCTTCCGCGACCGCGGCGTGACGCGCGCGCTGCTCGATGAGGCGGTAGCGGCCGGGTTCGAGGCCGTGCTGCTGACCGCGGACGCGCCGTACGCGGGGCGCCGCGAGCGCGACCTGCGCACCGGCTTCCAGGTGCCGGCCGACGTGCGCGCGCCGGCGATCGAGGCGGCCGTCGGCCACGAGAGCCTCTCGGTCGCCGAGGTCTTCGGGCTCGTGGACGCCTCGCTGGACTGGGACGACCTCGGCGCGCTCTCCGACGAGTGCGAGTTGCCCGTGCTGCTCAAGGGCGTCCTCACCGCCGAGGACGCCTCACTCGCGCTCGAGCACGGCGCCGCGGGCGTCGTCGTCTCCAACCACGGCGGGCGCCAGCTCGACGGGGTGCCGGCGACGATCGACGTGCTGCCGGAAGTGGTCGAGACGGTCGGCGGGCGGGCGCCGGTGCTGATGGACGGCGGCATCCGGCGCGGCACGGACGTGGCCACCGCACTGGCGCTGGGAGCCGACGCGGTCCTGGCCGGCCGCGGTCCGCTCTGGGGGCTCGCGGCCGACGGCCAGGCCGGGGCCGAGCGCGCGCTCGCCTTCCTGACCGAGGAGCTGCGCCTCGCGCTGGCCCTGCTGGGCTGCGCATCGCCCGCGGACCTGACGCCGGCGCACGTGCGCCGCCGGCCCTAGCGGCGGATGAAGACCGGCGCGCCGAGCGGGACGCGCGCGAACAGCGAGACCATGTCGAGGTCGGTGGCGCGCAGGCACCCGGTCGAGGCGGCGAGGCCGACGGTGCCGGGGGTGCCGTGGATCGCGATCCTGTTACCGCCGATCCAGTCGGACGGCAGGTTCGGCTGGTGTCCCGAGAGCGCCAGGACGCAGCAGCCGTAGTAGCGGCCCACGGCCTTGCCGACCACCCCGTCGGTCACCGCGTAGGCGCCCGGGGGCGTGGGCGATCCGGGTGCGCCGACCGTGACGGAGAAGCGCTCGAGGATTCGCTTGCCGTAGTGCAGCTCGAGGGTGCGCTCGGAGGTGTCGGCCTCGATGAAGTACGGCGACCGCATGAGCTCCAGGGCGATCGGATCGTCGCGGATCCAGCCCAGCTCCCCGTTGGGCAGCTTGGGGACGGAGACGCCGAGCCAGCCGGGGGTGCGCCGGGCGATCCAGAAGTGGCGCGGCGACCCGAACCCGGTCGTGTCGCCCAGGTTCGCGATGGCGCCCCCTTCGGGGCGCCGGTGCAGGACGACGCGGGCGCCGTCGCGCACTCGCGCGATCTCGAAGCTCGGTCCGGGGACGCGGCGCGTTGCGGCGTCATCGGGCTCGGGCAGCTGTCCGAGCGCGCGCAGCCAGTCGAGCAGATCCCCGCCGTCCGCCGCACGGGCCGCTCGCGCCTCTCCCTGACGGTCGCCGCCGTCGGATGCGGCGATCAGCGCCGCCGCGCAGACAAGGGCCAGCAACACGGCGCCCCGCACGGGGTAACGCCGCAACGCACTGATCCAGCCGCCGATCCCTGGGATCTTCACAGCGGAGAGGGAGGGATTCGAACCCTCGAGAGAGCTATCAGCCCCCTACTCGCTTAGCAGGCGAGTGCCTTCAGCCGCTCGGCCACCTCTCCGGCGAGACACAGGCTCGATTGTAGGCTGGCCGGGAGATGTCAGCACCCGACGACGACCGCGATCAGGCCACCCCGTCGACCGAGCCGCCCGCGACCGAGGAGGCCGACCGCCCGTTCGAGGCGCCGGAACAGGAGGACGCCCGCCCCGACGACGCGCCCGAGGCGGAGCCCACCCGGCCGATCGAGGCCTCGGCCGACACCCCCAGCCCGGTCCCGATCCCGCCTCCGAGCGAGGCGCTCGAGCGCTATGAGGAGGTCTTCCGCGGGATCCAGGCCCCGTTCGCGTTCGTGGACCTCGACGCCGTCTGGTCGAACTCCGCCGACATGTTGCGGCGCGCCAACGGCAAGCCGATCCGGATCGCGAGCAAGTCGGTGCGCTGCCTCCCCGTCCTGCGGCGCCTGCTCGACCTCGACCGCGGGTTCCAGGGCCTGCTCACCTTCACACTCCCCGAGACCCTCTGGCTCTGGGAGCAGGGGATGCGCGACCTCGTCCTCGGCTACCCGACGGCGGACACCGCCTCCCTCACCCGGCTCGCGCGAATCACCGCGGAGCATCCCGACGAGGCTCCGGTGGTGATGGTGGACTCGGTCGAGCACCTCGACCTGATCGAGTCGGCCGCCGCCTCGTTCGTCGCGCCGGTGCGGGTGGCGATCGACATCGACGTCTCCTGGTGGCCCCTGGGAGGGCTGCTCAAGATCGGCCCCAAGCGCTCGCCGATCCGCAAGCCCTTCCAGGCCGCCGCCCTCGCCCGCGAGATCGAGCGCCGGAGCCACACCAGGCTGGCCGGCCTGATGGCCTACGAGGGCCAGATCGCCGGCGTCGGCGACAACGTCCCCGGCAAGTCCGTCAACAACGCCGTCGTGCGCGCGATGCAGTCGCGCTCCTACAGGGACGTGCGCGAACGCCGCGCCGAGATCGTCGGCGCCGTCTCAGAGATCTCCGAGCTCGAGTTCGTCAACGGCGGCGGCACGGGCTCGATCGAGCTGACGAGCGCCGAGCGCGCCGTGACCGAGGTCGCCGCGGGCTCGGGCTTCTACGCCCCGCTGCTCTGCGACCACTTCCGCTCCTTCCGGCTCAACCCGGCGGCGATGTTCGCGCTCCCGGTCGTGCGGAAGCCCTCGCCGAAGCTCGCGACGGCGCTGGGCGGGGGCTATCTCGCCTCCGGCGTCGGCGGCAAGGACAAGATGCCGGTCCCCCACCTGCCCGCGGGGCTGAGGCTCGACTCGCTCGAGGGAGCCGGCGAGGCTCAGACCCCGCTGCACGGGCCACCCGCCGAGCAGCTCGCCGTCGGCGACCGCGTCTACTTCCGGCACGTCAAGGCGGGCGAGCTGTGCGAGCGGTTCAACCGGCTCTACCTCGTCGCGGGTACGACCATCCGCGCCGAGGTGCCCACGTACCGGGGCGAGGGCAAGGCCTTTCTCTAGCGACTGCGGCTGGACGAATCTCCGGGCTTCCCCTACTCAGTATCGGCCTTTCTCATCCGGGGTCGGAGGTCTACCTTCGCTTCTCCTCAACGTGATGACCGCGCCCCAATCGACAACGGGCGCCGACAGGGGAATCGGAGCCAATCTCAGGTGGATCCGCGCGGACCTCGTGCCGGGCCGCTTCTTCGAAGGCCCGGAGGTCCTGCGCCGAGTGGCGCCGTTCGTCGCCGCGGGGCTCCTCCCCTTCGCGCTCCTCCCCTTCGCCGACGGGTCCCTGACCGACCCGCGGATCCTCGCCGCCGCCGCGCTGGTCGGGGCGATGATCACGGCGGCCTTCACCATCCCCTGGAGCCGCCTGCCCATGTGGGTGCAGGCCATCCCCCCGCTGGCCTACTTCCCGGTCGTGGCGCTGCTGCACGACGCCAGCCCCGGCGCCCTCAGCCCCTGGTATCCGCTCGTCGCCCTGGTGCCCGCGTGGTTCGCGCTCTACGGGACGAGGGGAGAGCTTGCGGTCTCGGCACTGGCCCAGGGCGCCCTGCTGGCGCTGTTCGTCTGGCCGCTCGGGGGCGCCGAGGACACGGCCGCGCAGCTCGCGCTCGCGGCCGCGACGGTGCTGGTGACCTGGACCGTCGGCGGCCGCATCCAGGGCATCGTCGGCGAGATGCGCCGTATCGCAGGCGAGTCGCGGGCGATCCTGAACGGGGTGGACGAGGCCTTCATCGCCGTGGACGAGGACTGCATCGTGCATGAGTGGAACGCGCAGGCGGAGCGGACCTTCGGCTGGTCCCGCGACGAGATGATCGGGGCGGACCTCGTCGAGCACGCGACGCCGCCGGAGCACCGCGGCCGCGTGCGGGATGCGATCGCGGAGTTCCTCACCCACGGGCACTCCCGGTTGATGGACGGGCGCACGGAGGCGCGGGCGATGCGGCGCGACGGCACGATATTCCCGGTCGAGATGACCGTCTCCAGTCAGCTCGTCGGCGGCCGCTGGGTCTTCAACGTCCTCGTCCACGACATCGGCAAGCGCAAGCGCACGGAGAGCGCGCTCAGCGAGGCCGAGGAGCGGTTCCGACGCGCCTTCGAGGACATCGGGGTCGGGATGGCGATCGTCTCGACCGACGGCGTCTTCCTGAGCGTCAACGCCGCGCTGGGAGAGCTCACCGGCTATCCGAACGGCGAGCTCATCGGCCGGCGCTTCGCGGACATCAGCCATCCCGACGACGTCGAGGCGGACCTGAACGCGCTGGCCGAGATCGTCGACGGCGAGCGCTATGCCTACCGCACCGAGAAGCGCTACCTCCACGCGAGCGGGCAGCCGGTCTGGATCGCCCTCATCGTCGCGCCGATCCACGATGACCAGGGCGACGTCGTCCACATGATCAGCCAGATGGAGGACATCACCGAGCGCAAGCAGGCCGAGGCGAAGCTCACCCACCAGGCGCTCCACGACCCGCTCACCGGGCTGCCCAACCGCGTCCTGTTCGCGGACCGCGTGCGCATGGCGGGCGCCCGCCGGGACGGCGGGAACCTCGCCGTCATCTACCTGGACCTCGACACGTTCAAGCCGGTCAACGACACGCTCGGCCACGCGGTCGGCGACCGCGTCCTGATCGACGTCGCGCGAAGGCTGGAGCGGCTGCTGCGCGAGGGCGACACCCTCGCCCGGCTCGGAGGCGACGAGTTCGCGATCCTCTGCGAAGACGTCGATGACGCCGAAGCGCGGAAGGTCGCCGGGCGGGTGATCGAAGCGCTCGACAGACCGTTCATGATCGACGACCTCGAGCTGCGCCAGGCGGCCAGCGTCGGGGTCGCCGTCCGGCGCCGCGGCCGCCGCGGCGTCAACGCCGAGGAGATCCTGCGCGACGCCGACCGCGCGATGTACAAGGCGAAGGCGGCGGGCAAGTCGCGCTTCGCCGTCTACGAGGGCTGGATGGGCGGAAGCGACGATTCCCAGGAGGAGCTCGAGCGTGACCTGCGCGAGGGGATCGGGGCGGGCCAGCTTCGGGTCCACTACCAGCCGGAGATCGACCTGCAGACCGGCGCGGTCACCGGCGCCGAGGCGCTGGTTCGCTGGGAGCACCCTGAGCGCGGGCTGCTCGAGCCCTCCCAGTTCATGTTCATCGCACAGGCGACCGGGCTGATCGCCGAGATAGACGACTTCGTGCTCCGGCAGGCCTGCCACCAGGCGGCCCGCTGGCGGGAGGAGATGGAGGCGGACGAGCAGTTCACGGTCTCGGTCAACCTCTCGGAGCACCGCCTCGCGGACCCGGGCCTCTCAGGCCAGATCGCGCAGGCGATCGCCGACTCGCAGCTTCCCCCCGCCTCGCTCTGCCTCGAGATCGCGGAGCGGTCGGTGATGGACCGCCGCGCCCAGGCGCTCGCCGCCATCCCGGACATCGAGTCGCTCGGGGTGCGCCTGCTGGTCGACGACTTCGGCGTCGCGATCTCCTCGTTCAGCACGATCAAGCGACTCCCGCGCCTGACCGCGATCAAGATCGACTCCTCGTTCATCGCCGGGCTCGGAGTCTCCAGCGAGGACTCGTCGGGCGTCGCGGCGATCGTGGGCCTCGCCCACGGCCTGAAGCTCGTGGCGATCGCCGAGGGCGTCGAGACCGCCGAGCAGGCCCTCACCCTCCGCGGCCTGGGCTGCGACCGCGCCCAGGGCTTCTACTTCGCCCGCCCACGCGAGCCCGAGGCCTTCGGCGAGCTGCTCGACTCCGCGCGCTACGGAGAGCTGCTCGCCTGACACCCGGCCGGCGGCCCGGGGACGCAGTCCGGCGCCCGAAGCCTGTGGAAGGATCTTCCGGATGAGCACGGTTCCAGCCGTCGACCCGGAGGCCCTGAAGGGGCCCCTGACCAGCGTGCTCGCCAGGGCCGCCAGGCTGCGCCCGGTGACGTGGTTCCTGGTGAATGTCGGCAACCGCGTCGATCCCGTGCTGATGCGCGCCACCGGCGGCCGCGTGAAGAGCACGATGGTCGCGCCGACGGTGCTCCTCACCCACAGGGGGGCCCGCAGCGGCAAGCGGCGAAGCACGCCGCTCGCGTACTTCACCGACGGCGACGACGTCGTCGTGATCGCATCGCGCGGCGGCCACGAGCACAATCCGGCCTGGCTCCACAACATCCGGGCGAACCCCGAGGTGGAGCTTTGGAGCGCCGGCCGGGGCGGCCGCTACCGGGCCCGCGAGGCCGAGGGGGCCGAGCGCGAGCGGCTCTGGCAGCTCGCGACGGGCTTCTATCCCGGCTTCGCGAGCTACCAGGAGCGGGCGGGCGGCCGCGTGATCCCGGTGGTGGTCTGCTCGCCCGAGGAGGCTCAGCCCTGAACGCCTGGGACGGCCCGCTCTACAAGCTCTGGGTGATCGGAGGCCTGCTGGGGATCGTCGCGTTCACCGTGATCGGCGGCCTCTCCGACCCCACCAACCAGGACTTCGTCCTCTACCTGATCCCGGTGATCGCGTTCTGGGTCGCCGGGATCTTCGCGCTCCAGTGGCGGGCCACGAGGCGGGAGGCTGGGAACGGCTCGCCCGCCGCGCGCATGGGCGCGGACCTGACCAGGTGGAACATCAAGTTCGGCGCGGTGCTCTGCGTCGCGATCTTCGCCGGCGTCTTCGCCTTCTACGCGGGCGCGCGCGGCGCCCTCTACCCGCTCGGCGAGAGCGGGCCCGGCGTCCCCTACGTGCTGGTCCCGGCCGTCGCGCTGGCGTTCTATGGCGCGGCTCGCACCATCAACCTCTTGCGCGAGCTCGACCGGGACTAGGCTCTGGCGGCGTCGCCCGGAGGGGTGGCAGAGCGGTTGAATGCGGCGGCCTTGAAAGCCGTTGGAGGCCTTCGGGTCTCTCGTGGGTTCGAATCCCACCCCCTCCGTACCCTGAATTCGCACTTCGCGCGCTAAACAAAGGGAGAGTGCGTGCCGATGATGCCTGGACCGAGTCCCGCCACCGTGATCACCATGCCGACAAGCCTCGCCTCAAGGTCCCATCGCGCTGCCAGGTGGCGTCCCGTATGACCCGCTCAGCTGTGCTCGCTCTCAGCATCGTGGCCCTCGCGGTGGCCGGCGCTCACTCGACGCCCGATCCGGCGGAGGCCAAGAACCGAAGCGCGGCAGACGTCTTCGTCAAGTCGAACACCTTCACCGTGAGCCGCCCCGACGAGAAGCCGCGCTCGACGGTCGGCTGCCCCGGCGGGAAGACGGTCATCCCCCTCGGCGGCGGGATGATGTCGAGCCCCTCGCCGGGCACCGACGGCGAGGGCATCTACCCGCACTCGTACGAGCGCCTCGGCGCCCAGTCCGGCTGGCATGTCACGCCCGTGCTCTACGACCCCTCCCCGGGATCGACGACGCCGCGCACGGTCACGCTGCAGGTCATCTGCGGACCGAAGACGAGCACCGTCGTGGCGGCTCGCCGGACCGTCTACGTCCAGCCGGGCGAGAGCGCCAGCGCTTCGATCACCTGCCCCGGCAAGCGACGCCTGTTCGGCGGCGGGTTTCAACGCACCAACTTCGTCACCCGCGGCGGCAACTACGTGACCTCCTCGCGCGCCACCTCCGAGAAGACCTGGACGGTCACCGGCAGCGCCTTCGGCAACTTCGGCGGCGAGATGACGGCGATCGCGTACTGCCGCGCGAGCGGTAAGCCGCTCGTCACGGAGGTCTCATCGACAACGGCGGTCGAGACCGGCGAGTACGGGGTGGCGGCGACCCCCGCCTGCCCCGGCAACCGCGTCCTGGTCTCCGGCGGCTTCAGCACGTTTCCCTCGACCTCGAGCCTCTTCGCGGACGGCTACATCGACGCCGGCGGCGGCTGGTCAGCCGGTATCTACAACGCGTTCGGGCCGACCACGCACGTGACCGCCTACGGCTACTGCCACTCCCCGCGGTTCCCCAGGGCGAAGAAGGGGCAGTCCGGCAAGCACCGGTCCGTCAAGGCCCCGCGGATCCTCCAGATCGCCGAGAAGGCGGCGATCTCGGAGCGCGTCCTCAACGGCGGCTGTTACCCCAGCGCGTCCAGGCTGGCCGATGGCATCCACAGGCGCACCGGGCTGCCCGCCGGGACCGCTCAGAAGCAGGGCGGGGTCAAGCAGGCGGGCAAGGTCTACGTCCTCGCCCACGGCGCCTCCTGCGACCTCGCCCGCCTGTCCGCCAGGGTGGGGAACCGGATCTTCACGATCAACTCCGCCACCGGATCGGTCAAGGCCAAGCGGCTCGGCCGCGGCTAGGACCGCGACCGCCGCACCTAGCGCCCGTCGACCAGAAGCGTCTGCGCCGCGCGGCCGATCCGGCCGCGCTCGTCGTGCAGGGCGCTGTCCGACATCCCGATCCCGCTGTGCTCGGGGACGGTGACCGCGTCGAGGCCGATCCACTCCCCCTCCGGCATGCGGTGCAGGTGCACGGAGAGGTCGACGTTGATGAAGAGGAACCGCCGCCAGTCCAGGGGGGCGCTGACGCCGTTACCGGCGTCGGCCGCGATCAGCACGCGCTCGAGCGGCGAGGGGTCCTCCCCCGCGATCAGCGGGACCTTCATCCGCAGCCACACCCGCGCGGGACCCGGCTCGAGGAAGGCGCCGGTGACGAAGCGGACCTCCATCGCCGAGTGGTAGCCGTCCTCCTGGTCGGTCTGGACGTAGTCGACGGTCTTTCCCCGGCCGGGCCCGGGCATCGGCCTTGGCGCACCGGGTGGATCCGGGAACTGGACCTCGCCGCGACGCAGACGCCAGCCCCGCGCCCAGATCAGCGGCCTGCCGTCCTCGCCCCTGAGCGTCCCGGCCACGAGCTCGACCCGCTTCCCGGGCCGGAGGACCTCCGCCTCCACCCGGACCGGGGCGATGGGGACGGAGCCGACGATCTCGAAGGTGACTCGGCCGACCTGGGCGGGCGGGCCGTCGCCTCCTGCGAGCCTCCCGCCGCCGAGGCGCTCGAACGCCCGGGCGAGCAGCGCGGCCGGCGGCCCGGCGTGCTGGGCACCGGGGTCCCAGGGCCCGCGCGTCAGCCCGGTGGCCAGGAAGCGGTCGCCGTCGCGCTCGTAGAAGGACTCGGGCACGGGCGGCATCCTAGGTCCCCGGGGCTTAGGCGCCGGTTAGGCCCGCGGATACCCTTGTACTCGACCCTTCCAGGAGGAGGCAGCACGTGGAGAAGCTGAAGAAGTCCGAGGCCGAGTGGCGCGCCGAGCTCACCCCGGAGCAGTACGAGATCGTCCGCGAGAAGGGCACCGAGGCGCCCTTCACCAGCGAGCTGAACGAGAACAAGGCCGACGGCGTCTACAGGTGCGTCGCCTGCGGCCAGCCCCTGTTCAGCTCGGACAACAAGTTCGACTCGGGCACCGGCTGGCCGAGCTTCGACCGGCCGATGGAGTCCGAGGCCGTCGAGACCGAGGCGGACAACAGCCTGTTGATGCGCCGCACCGAGGTGCTGTGCTCACGCTGCGACGCCCACCTCGGGCACGTCTTCGAGGACGGCCCCGCCGACACGACGGGCCAGCGGTTCTGCATCAACGGCTGCGCCCTGGAGTTCGACGAAAGCTAGACCTTGCCGCCGGCGCCCAGGTAGCTGAAGCGGACGGCCAGCGCCACCGCCTCGGTCCTGGTGTCCACCTCCATGCGCGCGATCGCATTGCGAACGTGCGTGTGGACGGTGGCGGGGCTGAGCGAGAGCCGGTCCGCGATCTGCTTCACGCGCAGGCCCTCCGCCAGCAGCTCGAGGATCTCGCGCTCGCGCGGGGTCAGCTCCAGGAGCTTCTCGACCTCGCCGGCGCCCTGGCCGAGCTCGGTGCCGACGAACGTGCCGCCTGCCGCGACGACCTCGATCGCGCGCGCGATGTCCTCCGACGGCGCCGACTTCAGGACGTAGCCCGAGGCGCCGGCCCGCAGCGCCAGCGTCAGCAGGTCCGGCTGGGCGTGCGCCGTGAAGATGATCACGCGGGTCTCGGGGCGCGTCTTCACGATCGCGCGCGTCGCCTCGATCCCGTCGAGGCCGGGGAGCTCGACGTCGACGATGCAGACGTCGGGCTTCAGCTCGGTGACCTTGCCGACGACCTCCTCGCCAGTCGCGGCCTCGCCGACGATCTCGACGCCCGGCACGGAGGCCATGCGGGCCTTGACCGCCTCGCGGACGATCTCGTGGTCATCGCAGAGAACGACCGTCTTGGGGATGGTGCTGTTCATTTATGGAGTGGGAATGCGCGGCGGTAGACCGAGCTTCTGTAAGGCGAGTGGCATCTCAACGCTTCCATCCTTCCCCTGGTGTGTCTCGAGCAGCGCGATAAGACTACGGCCCACGGCCACCGCCGTGCCGTTAAGCGTGTGCATCTCCTCCGGTGACGCCTCCTGAGCGGGACGGTACCGCGCCCGCAGTCGGCGTGCCTGGTAGTCGGTGGTGTTCGAGCAGGAGGTCAATTCGCGATAGCGCCCCTGGCTCGGGATCCAGGCTTCGCAGTCGAACTTGCGCGCGGCGGAGGCGCCGAGATCGCCGACCGGGATGTCGACGACGCGGTAGGGCAGCTCGAGCGCGGTCAGGATCTTCTCCTCGATCGCGAGGATGCGCTCGTGCTCGGCGCCCGACTCCACGGGCTCGACGAAGCTGAACATCTCGACCTTGTCGAACTGGTGGACGCGGAAGATCCCGCGCGTGTCGCGGCCGCCCGCCCCGGCCTCGCGGCGTAAACAGGTGGAGAAGCCGGCGTAGCGCAGCGGCAGCTCGCCCGGGCCGAGGATCGAGTCGGCGTGCAGGGAGGCGAGGGCCACCTCTGCGGTGCCGACCAGGAACAGGTCGTCCTTCGGGACCTCGTAGATCATCTC
>DASSYK010000137.1:0-5309 GCA_035703345.1 Solirubrobacterales bacterium | reverse complement strand
GAGTCGGCGACGTCCTGAGCCGCCTGCTCGGTGCGTTCGTACAGCCAGGCGTCGTAGGGGAGGTCGGTCTCCGTCTCGCGGGCGATCCCGTCCATCACCCGCACCGCCTCCACCGGATGGTGGCCGACGGCGGTCTCCTCGGAGAGCATCACCGCGTCGGACCCGTCGGCGATCGCGTTCGCGACGTCGGTGACCTCGGCGCGGGTGGGGCGGTTCTGGCGCACCATCGTCGCCAGCATCTGGGTGGCGGTGATGGACGGCTTCGATGCCCGGCCCGCCAGCGCGATCAGGTGCTTCTGGGCGCGCGGCACCTCCTCGATCGGCAGCTCGACCCCGAGGTCTCCGCGCGCGATCATGATCCCGCTCTCGGCCGCGGCGATGATCTCCTCGGCGCGCTCGGCCGCCTGGGGCTTCTCGATCTTGGCGACCAGGGGGATGTCGGCGCCGCGCTCGCGGATGCGGGCGGAGACCGCCTCGAGGTCCGAGGTGCGGCGGACGAAGGAGACGGCGAGCAGGTCGATCCCGCGGTCGCAGGCGAAGTCGATCCAGGCGCGGTCGTCCTCTCCGGACTGGGGGAGGTCGGCGTCGGCCCCGGGCAGGTTCACGCCCTGGTGCGAGCTGACGGCGCCGCCCGCCTCGACCTCGGCCTCGACCTCGCCGCCCCTGACCGCCGCGACCTTGAGCCGGACGCGCCCGTCCGCGAGGAAGATCGGGTCGCCGGCCTCGACCGCGCCGGCCAGCCCCTCCCACTGCACGGGCAGGCGCTCGGCGTTGCCGCCGGCCCCGTCGGTGTGGCCGAAGAGGGTCACGGTCGAGCCCGAGTGCAGGACGGCGACGCCGTCGCCCTCTATCTCGCCGAGCCGCAGCTTCGGGCCGGGCAGGTCGCCGAGGATCCCGACCTCGCGGCCGAGCTCGGCGGAGACCGCGCGGATCCGCTCGATGTTCTCGGTGTGGTCCGCGGCGGTGCCGTGGGAGAAGTTGAGCCGGAACACGTCGACCCCGGCGAGCACCAGCTCGCGGAGCATCTCCGGCGAGCGGCTGGCTGGGCCGACCGTGGCGACGATCTTGGTGCGCCGGGCGGGTTCGCTCACGAGCGGGGCTCGAGCGCCTCGGGATAGCCGCGCAGCTCGGCGATCGAGTCGAACACCTGCAGGGCACCCGCCTCCGACAGCTCCTCGCGCGAGTAGCCGCCGGTCAGGACCGCGACGGTGGGGATCCCGGTGCGGTTCGCCGCGAGGACGTCCCACACCGAGTCGCCGACCATCACGGCCTCCTCGGTGCCGGCCTTCCGCATCGCGGCCTGCACCAGGTCGGGCTCCGGCTTGGTCTCCTCGACGTCTGCCGAGCTCGTCCAGCCCGAGACCAGCTCGCGGGCGTCGAGCAGGTCCAGGTAGTGGTCCACCTCGTCCTGCGTCGCCGAGGAGGCGAGGATCGTCGTCAGCTCCCGGTCGTGGAGGTCGTCGAGCAGGCCGCGGGCGCCGTCGAGCGGCTCGACCTCCTCGATCGTCTCCATGTAGAGCGGCTTCTCGGCCCGGCGGATGTCCTCGCCCTTCTCCTTCTCGACCTCCTCGCCGGCCAGCGCGGGGACGAGCTGGTCACCGCCCATCCCGATCGCGCGGTGGATCCGCCAGACGGGGACGACCACGCCGTTCTGGCGGAACGCGCGGTACCAGGCGAGAGCGTGGTGGTAGTTGGTGTCCACCAGCGTGCCGTCGATGTCGAGGATGACGGCGCTCATCGCGGGGTGGCGGTGGAGGCGGGCATGCGTCCGGCTGGAGTCTCCTCCTCTTCGGGCGGCGACTCCTCCTCGACCTGCTCCTCGAGGCGCTCGATCATCGGCAGCCGCCAGACCGCGCTGGCGAGCACCAGGCCGCCGGCGGCGGAGAGCAGCGCGAGGAAGAGCTGGCCGCCCTCGAGCTGGGTCAGCTCGAAGAAGTCGCGCAGCGGCTCGACCGCAAGCGCGAGCGCGTAGAGCGCTCCCAGGGCCGCGACCAGGGCGAGCATGTAGCTCTGGATCGCGATGTGCTCGCGGCCCGGCCCCCGCTCGAGCAGCAGGATGAAGCTCAGGCCCAGGATCACGAGGGTGGTGGTCGCCGCGGTCCGGCCCTCCTCGAGGCTCCCGCCGAAGATCGTGTCGACGAAGAAGAAGCTCGCGAGCGAGCCGACCGCGATCGCCAGCCCGGCCGGCACGGCGAACGCTGCCAGGGCCTGGAGCAGCCTGCCGCGGTAGAGGGGGCCGTCGCTCGGCGCGAGGGCCAGCACGAACGAGGGGATGCCGATCGTCAGGAAGGCGGCCAGTGTCAGGTGCCGCGGCAGGAACGGGAAGGCGAACCCCGGGATCGCGACCAGGACGATCAGGGCGGCGGCGTAGACGGTCTTGGTCACGTACAGCCGGCCGAGGCGGTGGATGTTGCGCGCGATCCGGCGGCCCTCGGCGACCGCCCGCGGCAGCCGCGAGAACTGGTCCTTGAGCAGGACGATGTCGGCGATCCCCTTGGTGATCTGGGAACCCGAGCCCATCGAGACAGCGAGGCGGGCGCGCTTCAGGGCGGGCACATCGTTGACGCCGTCGCCGATCATCGCCGTGAACCTGCCCCGATCCGCGAGCGCCGACACCAGCGCCTTCTTCTGCTCGGGCCGGATGCGGCAGAAGATCGTGTTCCGCTCGGCGGCGCGCGCGAGGCCGGTGCGGTCCTCGGGCAGCTGGTCGCCCTCGATCACTCCGGCGTCCCGCGGCACCCCGACCGCGGCGGCGACCGCCGTCACCGTCTGGCGCGCGTCGCCGGAGATCAGCTTCAGGTCCATCCGCTGGTCGCGCATGAAGGCGATCGTCTCGGCGGCGTCGGGACGCAGGGTCTCCTCCAGCACGACCAGGGCGACGGGCGCGATCGCCGGCGGCGCCTCCGTGTGGGGGTCGGCAGGCAGCTTCCCCGAGGCGCGGCCGAACGCCACGACCCGGCGGCCGGCGCCGGTGTGGGCGTCCAGGCGCTCCTTCAGCGCGGGCGGCAGATCGAGGGCGCCGCGCGCCGCCAGCACGTCGGGAGCCCCCAGCACGAACGTCTCGCCGCTGCCGGCGCGCCCGTCCAGGGTCAACGCGCTCCATTTCCAGTCCGACGAGAACGGCACCTCCGCGGCGACGCGCTCCGCGGTGCCGGGGTACTCCTCCGCGATCGCCTCGAGCGTGCGGTTCCGCTCGCCGGCGCTGGCGGCGAAGCGCGCCAGGGCCTGGTGTGCGGCCGCGGCGCGGTCGGGATCCGCGACGTCCACCTCGATCAGCTTCAACTCCCCGCTCGTGAGCGTCCCGGTCTTGTCCACGCAGATCGTGTCCACGGCCGCGAGCGCCTCGGTCGCGGAAATCTGCTGCACGAGCGTGTCCAGCTTCGCCAGCCGCACCGCCGCGACCGCGAGCGTCACGGACATCAGCAGCACCAGGCCCTCGGGGATCAGCGTGATCAGCCCGGCGGTGGCCGTCTGCGCCGCCTCCTGCAGGGGCTCGTTGCGGGCGCTGAGGGCGAAGATCAGCGCCGCGGCGAGCGGCACCATCAGCCAGGTGCTCGCGACGATCACCTGGTTGACCTCCTCCTGGAGCGGAGAGGGCGGGTGTCGGAAGGCGCGCGCCTCCCCGGCGATCTTCTCCGCGTAGGAGTCCTCGCGCACCGCGTCCACCTCGTAGTAGCCGGAGCCGGAGATGCAGAACGAGCCCGAGAGCGCCCGGTCCCCGGGGCGCTTGCGAATCCCGTCGGCCTCGCCCGTGAGCAGCGACTCGTCGAGGGTGAGCCCGCGGCTGGATGCGACCTCGCCGTCGGCGATGAGCTGGTCGCCGGGCTCGATCCGGATGACGTCGCCCGGCACGACCTGGTCGGCGCGCACCTCGGTCACCTCTCCGTCACGGAGCGCCTTGCCGCGCGGCGCGACGAGCAGGGCGAGGCTGTCGAGGGTCTCCTTCGCCTTCAGCTCCTGGCGGATCCCGATGTAGCTGTTGAGGATCGCGATGAACCCGAAGGCCGCGTCCGCCCACAGCCCCAGCGAGAGGATGAGGATGAAGAAGACGCCGATGATGGCGTTGAAGAGCGTGAAGACGTTGCCCGCGACGATGCTCGTCACCGAGCGGCTGGAGCGGTCCTCGACAGGGCCCAGCTTCTGCAGCCGCTTCGCGGCCGCGGCGCTGGAGAGGCCCTCGGGATGGCTCGCGTCGCTCACCACCGCATTGATAGCGGAGGCGGCCCGCGTGAACGCGAAGAACCGGGGTGCCGTGGCGCCCGCGCGCGAGTAGCATCGCTAGCTCGATGAAGCTGCCTCTGAGGGGATCGAGGGCGGCGCTCGCGCCGCTGCTGGTGGGATTCGTGATGGCGGCCGCCGCGACCGCGCACGCGGCGCCCGGCGACGTGTACGTCGCCGACGAGGAGGCGGGTGGGGCACCAGGCGACGGCCGGGTCTTTCGCCTGCCTCCCACGGGCGGTCTCGGCGCCACCGAACTCGCGGCGAGCACGCTGTTCGGCGACCCGGGCGGCATGACCCTGCTCCGCGACGGGCGCCTCGCGGTGGCCGACGGGACCTTCGGCGCCGTGTACGCCGTCGACCGCGCCACGGGCGCGGTCTCGACCCTGTTCAGCGGCGACCCGCTCGACTTTCCCAGCGACCTCGCTCAGGCGCCCGACGGAACGCTGTTGGTCGCGGACGCCAAGACCAACGTCCTGGTCAGGTTGACACTCGGGGGAGGGGCGACGCCGCTCGCGAGCTTCGCCGATCCGACCGACATCACCGGCCTCGCGGTGATGCGCAACGGGACGGCCCTGGTCAGCGAGACCGCCGGCGGGGCGCGGATCTACCGCGTCAGCAGCGGCGGAGCGGTCTCCGTGCTCACCGCCTCGCCGCTGCTCACGAGCCCCGCGGGGCTGGCGCTGAGCGCCGACGAGCGCGAGCTGTTCGTCGCCGACAGCGCCCCGGGCCGGATCCTCAGGGTCGACACGGCGACCGGGGCGACGAGCGTCTTCGCGAGCGTCCCCGGCGCCCAGGACGTGGCCCGGCTGCCGGACGGCGCGCTGCTCGCCACCTCGGCCCCGGGGGGCGAGGTCTTCCGCATCGGGTCCACCGGCGCGCCCGTGACGAGCTTCTCGGCGGCTGCCGCCTTCGAGCAACCGAAGGGCATCGTCGTCGATCCCGCCGTCTGCGCCGGCCGGGTCCCGACGATCGTCGGCACCAACCGGCGCGACGTCGTGCGCGGATCGCGCTTCGGCGATGTGATCTCCGGGCTCGGCGGCAAGGACCGGATCCTCGGGCGCGGCGGCAACGACGTGATCTGCGGTGGC
>DASSYK010000112.1:0-2562 GCA_035703345.1 Solirubrobacterales bacterium | reverse complement strand
CGCCTCTGGGAGAACCGGATGATCTGGACGGGGCTCGAGCTCGTGGGCGAGATCCCGTTCACGGACGTGATCATCCACTCGACGATCCTCGCCACCGACGGGCGGCGGATGTCGAAGAGCCTCGGCACGGGCATCGACCCTCTCGACGAGATCGACGTGCACGGCGCCGACGCGCTGCGCTTCGGGCTGCTGGCGATGTCCTCGACCCAGGACGTGCGCTTCTCCCAGGCGCGCGTGCAGCAGGGCCGCGACCTCGCGAACAAGCTCTGGAACGCCTCGCGGCTGGTGCTGCTGAACGCGCGCGACGACGTCGAGCCGGGGCCGCGCTCGGAGCGTCTCGAGGACCGCTGGATCGCCTCGCGGCTGCAGCGCGCGATCGCCTCGATCACAGCCTCGGTGGAGGCCTACGACTTCGCCCACGCCGCGCTCGACCTCTACGAGTTCCTCTGGTCGGAGCTGTGCGACTGGTACCTCGAGATCGTGAAGCCGCGGCTCTACCCGGCCGAGGGCTCGGAGCAGGGGGAGGCCGACGCGTCGGCGAGCCTGCTCTGGGTGCTCGAGCAGGTGCTCGCCCTGGCCCACCCGCTGATGCCCTTCGTCACCGAGGAGATCTACTCGTACCTGCCCTCGCCGGCCGCCGAGGCGCTGGTGATCCACGACTTCCCCGCCGCGGACGAGTCGCTGATCGACGCCGAGGCCGAGCGCGAGCTGGCCGCAGCAATCGACCTCACCCGGGCGCTGCGGCGCTGGCGCGACCTCGCCGGCGTGCCGCCCGGGCAGCCGATCGCGGCCCGCGCGAACGGCGAGGGCCCGCACGAGCTGGTCGCCCGCCTCGCGCGGATCGAGCTCAGCGACGACGGGGGAGACGCGATCGCGAGCGTCGGCGGGATCGACCTGCTCGAGACCGAGGGCATCGACGCCGACGCGGTCCGCGCCCGCATCGAGGAACGGCGCGCCAAGCTCCGCTCCGAGGTGGAGCGCGGCGAGCGCAAGCTCGGCAACGAGGGCTTCGTGGCCAAGGCCCCGGCCGACGTCGTGGACGCCGAGCGCGAGAAGCTGGCCGCGTACAAGGCCGAGCTGGAAGAGCTGGGATAGAGCCGGCCGCGAAAGAGATCCTCCGCGCCCGGGAGCCGCTCGGATGGCGGCTCGGGCTGGAGCGCATGCGGCGGCTCTGCACGCTGCTCGGGCTGCCGCAGCACCGCTTCGCCTCGATCCACGTCGTCGGCACCAACGGCAAGACCTCGGTCGCGCGGATGACGGCGGCGCTGCTCGACGCGCACGGCATCCGCGCCGGCGCCTATCTCTCTCCTCACATCCACGACTGGCGCGAGCGCGTCGTCATCGCCGGCGAGCCGATCGCGGCGGCCGCGTTCGCCGAGGCGCTCGAGCGCACCGAGGAGAAGGCCCGCATCGCCGACCGGGGGGCGGGGGAGGACGGGCCGGTGACCCAGTTCGAGCTGGTGACCGCGGCCGCGTTCCTGGCGCTGGCCAACGCCCGGGTGAAGCTGGGGGTGATCGAGGCGGGCCTCGGCGGCCGGCTCGACGCGACCAACGTGATCCCGTCGCGCGCGACCGTCCTGACCTCGGTCGGCCTCGACCACACCGAGTGGCTCGGGGAGACGCTCGCCGAGATCGCGGCCGAGAAGCTCGACGTGCTCCGCGACCGGACGGTCCTGGTCCGCGGCGAGCTGCCGCCGGAGGCCGACGCGGTCGCAGAGGCGGCCGTGAGGCGCCATCACGCCCGGATGCTGGGCCCGGCGCCGCTCGAGGGCCTCCCGGTGAGCGGCCTGGCGCCGTACCAGCGAGCGAACCTGGGGCTCGCCCTGCGGGCGGCCGCCGAGATCGCCGGCGAGCTGCGCGCGGAGGCCGTGGGCGCCGCGGTGGCTTCGCTGTCGATCCCCGGCCGCGCCCAGGTGATCACCGGCGACCCGCCCCTGATCGTGGACGCCGCGCACAACGCCGACGGTGCCCGCGCGCTCGCCGCGGCCCTCCCCGAGCTGGGAGGCGGCCCGGTCGTCTGCTGCACCGCGGTGCTCGAGGGCAAGGACGCCGCCTCGATCGCCGCGGCGCTCGCCCCGCACTGCGCCCATGTCGTCTCCACGGAGGTCCCGGAGGCGGCCATCGCGGCCGGCGGGCGGCCGGGCGGGCGCTCGGTCCCGGCCTCCGAGCTGGCCGCGCTGTTCGCCGCGGAGGGGGTGGAGGCCGAGGCGGTCCAGGATCGGGAGCGCGCGCTTGAGCGCGCCCTGGCCGTCGGCCGCGACCGCTCGCTGCCCGTGCTCGTCACTGGATCCCACTTCCTGCTCGGGTCCGCCCTTGCGGCCGCGGACGGCTGAGTCGGCTACCTTCCTGGCTGCCTATGGATAGAGAGGCCCGTTCCGAGCTGCTGGCGATGATGGGCTTGGTTGCCGTCGTCGTCGCGGTCGTGATCCTCCTTTTCTTCGCGCTGGGGTACGTGTTCGGCCTCGTTTTCCTCTGAGAACGGCCTCCGCGCCCTCGCAGGAACCTCTGCAAACCCAACGAAAGTAGACTCGGCGGCGTCCACTCCCATGCATCTCGCGATAT
>DASSYK010000159.1:0-7441 GCA_035703345.1 Solirubrobacterales bacterium | reverse complement strand
GCTCGAGCACGCCGCGCAGCTGATGGCCGAGCACGCCGTCACGCACCTCTTGGTCGTCGACCCCGAGACGGGCCGGCCGCTCGGGATGATCTCGAGCCTTGACATCGCGGCAGTCATCGCCCACGGCTGACGGCCCGGTCGCCTCGCGTTGACCGCCCACGGCCTACGCTTGTCGGGTGGCGTTCGCAGGCCCCGATGCCGGCTTCGTTTTGATCCTGGTCGTGGTCGTCGCCCTGCCGATCGCGGCGATCGCATTCGCCGGCGCCGGCGATGCGTTCAGGAGCATCGGCAAGGGCGGCCTCTCGCTCGAGGACGAGGAATCGGACCGGGGGGATGAGGGCTTCGTGCTCACCGACTCCGGCGCGAGCGAGTCGCTGGTCCGCGAGGAGGAGATCCGCCAGATGGTCGAGGCGCGCTCCTACCGCGCCGTCGCCCGCGGCGACGACCCACTCGACGTGGACGCCGAGGTCGAGAAGCTGCTCGCGCCCGGGGCGGTGGGGCCCGGCCGCGGAGCCGACGAGGGCCTGCGCCAGGAGGTCCGCCAGCTCGTCGTCGCCCGTAACGAGCGCCGCATGCGCCAGGGCAAGGAGCCGCTCGACGTCGAGCGCGAGATCGAGCGGCAGCTCAGGGAGCTCGAGAACCTCGGCCAGTAGGCCGCGCCCCGTGCGGCGCCCGGGGTAGATAGATTCAGGGCGATGGCCGACGAGGAAACCGAGAACGTCCTCCCCGACGCCGAGCAGACCATCGTCGAGCTCGACGACCTGGTCAACACTCCGGGGACCTACTTCAACCCCCAGACCGAGGTACTCGTCGTGGTCGACGACTCCAGCTCGATCGACCAGGAGATCTTCAACATGGAGGCCTACGAGGGGGCCGAGTGGGTGCGGATCTCGGAGGACGTCGCCGTCGACGAGGAGCGGCGCGATGAGCTCCTCGAGGGCTTCCAGACCCACTACCACCCCGGCGCCGGCGCCTCGGTCTCGGAGACCGCGCTCGAGCAGGGCGACGGCGAGCACGACGAGGACGAGGACGGGCAGGACCCCGGCCGCGAGGACTAGCGCCGTGGCCGACGCCGCGTTGCGGCTGGAGCCCGTCGCCGGCGACTACGTCGTCTGCCGCCTGCCCGCGGGCGCCGCCCCTCCCCCGGACCCCGGCCGCGGGGCTCTTTTCAGCGCCACTCGCACCGCCGACGAGGTCTCCGTGGTCTGCCCGGCCGATGCCGCCCCGGCGGGGGCGCGGACCGAGGGGCCGTTCGCGGCCCTGCGGGTCTCCGGCGCGCTCGACTTCTCCCTGACCGGGATCCTGGCCTCGCTTGCCGCGCCGCTCGCCGAGGCGGGAGTCAGCGTCTTCGCGATCTCGACCTTCGACACCGACTACCTGCTGGTCCCGCGCGAGCGGCTGGACGACGCGCGCGAGGCGCTCGCCGCCGCGGGGCACGAACTCGTCGGATCGTCGCGATGATCGAGCAGGGCGAGACTGCGCCGGATTTCACCCTCCCCGACCAGAACGGCAACGAGGTCACCCTCGGCGAGCTGAGGGGCGCGCCCGTCGTCCTCTACTTCTACCCGCGGGCGGATACCCCCGGCTGCACCGCCCAGGCGTGCGGGGTCCGCGACCACCGCGCCGACTACGATCACGCAGGCGCGCGCGTGCTCGGCATCTCCCCCGACCCGGTCGACGCCATCAGCAAGTTCGCCGGCAAGCACTCGCTCGACTTCACCCTGCTGGCCGACGAGGACCACTCGGTCGCCGAGAATTACGGGACCTGGGGCGAGAAGAGCAAGTACGGCAAGAAGTACATGGGAGTCAACCGCGCGACGTTCATCATCGACGCCGACGGCAAGGTCGCAAAGGTCTTCCCGAAGGTCTCGCCGAACACGCACGACGAGGTCGTGCTGGCGGCGCTCACCGAGCTCTGACTACACGGACACGATGACGATGAAGGCCGTGTAGAGCGACAGCCAGGCGATGATCGCCGGCAGCTCGAAGCGGTCGCGCAGGCGCAGCGCCCAGTAGGCCATCAGGCCTCCGGCGAGGCCGAGGGCGACGGAGATCGCGGCGTTGCCGCCCAGCTCCCAGTCGGTGAAGATCAGGCCGATCCCGACGGGGATCGTGGATTGGAAGACCATCGCCCCGGTGATGTTCCCGAGCGCGAGCGAGTCCTTGCCCTCGCGGACCCAGAAGAAGCTGTTCACCTTCTCCGGCAGCTCGGTCGCCAGCGGGGCCAGGATCAGCGAGAGCACGATCGCCTCGACGCCTATCTCCTCGGCGAAGTGCACGAGCTCCTCGACGAAGAGGTGCGCGCCGCCGACCATGGCGCCCAGTCCGACCAGCACCTGGACCACCGCGATCGCCATCGACGGGTTCTCGCGCAGGCCCTCGCGCCGCTCCATGATCAGCGCGTTGAGGGTCTCCTCGGCCTGGGTGTCGCCGCCGCCGCGCAGGGTGAAGGCGACGTAGACGACGTAGGCCCCGAAGAAGACGATCCCCGCCGGGATGCGCACGCCCTCGGGGGCGCCGAAGCCGAGCGCGAGCGAGAGCCCGAAGAAGACCATGAAGAAGGTCAGGTCGCGGTCGAGGGTGGGGACGTGGGCCTCGAGCGTGATGTCCTGGGTGCGGCGCTTGCGGTAGATGTAGGCGGTCAGGCCGACCAGGCCCATCGCCAGCGTCGCGAGCAGGAAGGGCGCCCCGACGATCGCGCCGATCGCCACGTCCTCGCTCTTGGTCGCGCCGACCAGCGCGACGATCGCGATCAGGGTCTCCGGGAGGGCCGTGCCCACGGCCGCCAGCAGGCTGCCGACGGCGCCCTCGCCGATGTCGAGCTTGTGCCCGATCCACTCGATCGCGTTGGTGAAGAGGAGCGCGCCCGCGAGGATGATCGCGAAGCTCGCGACCAGCAGGATCAGGTCCACGCCGACACCCCGGCTCTCACGCGAAGTAGAAGGTCAGGCCGAGGATCGCGTACAGCGCCAGCAGCTGCACGCCCTCGAACCAGGTCGACTCGCCCTCGTTCGTGACGGCGTGGGCGATCAGGACGGCGAGCAGCACGGCGGCGATCTCGAATCCGTTGAAGACCAGCGGCATCGGCCCCGGGCCGAGGAAGAAGGACGTGATCACCAGGATCGGGGCGACGAAGAGCGCGATCTGCGCGCTCGACCCGATCGCGATGTTGACGGACAGGTCCATCTTGTCCTTGAGCGCGACCAGCACGGCGACCCAGTGCTCGGCCGCGTTGCCGACGATCGCGACGACGATCACGCCGACGAAGAACTCGCTCAGGCCGATCGACTCGGAGGCCTCGCCGATGGAGCCGACCAGGATCTCCGACATCGCACCGACGGCGACCCCGGCGATCGCGAGCGCGATCACGGCCGTGCGGATCGACCACCCCCAGGTGTCCTCGCTCTCCTCATAGTCCGGGTTGAAGAGGCTGCGGTGGGTCCTGAGGCTGAAGACGAGGCCGAGCGCGTAGGAGGCGAGCAGCACGATCGCCACGGCGAGCGACAGGTCCTCGACGGTCGAATCGAAGCTGACGCGCTCCTGGTCGATCCCCGGCAGGCCCTGGCCCTCGATCAGCTCGAAGACGGCCGGCATCACCAGCGCCGCCACCGCCAGGAAGAGCATCAGGGCCTGGATGTTCGCCGCGGTGCGGTCGAAGCGCTGGCGCTCGCGCCCGCCGACGAGCCCGCCGAACAGCATCGCCGCGCCCATCACGAGCAGGATGTTGCCGAGGATCGATCCGATGATCGACGCCTTGACGACCTCGTGGAGCCCGGCCTCGAGGGCGAACAGGGCGATGATCAGCTCGGGCGCGTTGCCGAACGTCACGTTCAGGAAGCCGCCGATCCCGGGGCCGGACTTCGCCGCCACCTCCTCGGTGGCGCGGCCCATCAGGGCGGCGGTCGGGATCACGCCCGCGGCGGCCGCGAAGAAGATCACGCTCGGCGAGGCGTGCGTCAGCTCGAGGACGATCGCCAGCGGGATGAAGGGGACGAGCAGGTACGGCCACCCGTGGGCCGTGCGGAGGAAGCTCCAGCTCAGGCGCGGGCCGTGGCCTTCCGGCTGATGCGACTCGTTGGCTTCCACCGCGCCGGCAGCCCGGGGGGCCAGGCCCCGGCTACTCGAGCAGCGCCGCGCACTGCTGGAGCGCGTCGCTGGTCTCGGCGGTCTGCAGGCACTCCAGGTAGGCCTGGGACGCCCCGCTGCTCGGAGCCGCCGGCGAGCCGCCGGCCTGGGCCGCGCCCGAGGAGGCGCTCCCGAGCGCCGCGCCCAGCTGGCCGAGCCGGCTCGGGTCGATGTTGAGCTGCTGGAGCAGTTCGTTGAGCGGCTTCGCGTCGGTGGGCCCGACGATCTCCTGCGGCTCGTTGACGCCGCTGAGCGACAGGGACAGGCCCACCGTCACGGAGTCGCCCTGCGGGGTCTCGAGGTCGAGGTCGAGGTCGAGCTTGCGCAGGATGTCGTCGTCGGTCCCGCTGTAGACGTCCATCGAAGCGTTCTTGACGATGCCGTCGAGCTGGTCGAGCACCGCGTTGACCTGCGAGAGCTGGGCCTTCGGCAACGCCGCGGAGCCGGACTGCTTCTGGATCTGGGCGCGAACCTGGTCCGTGAACTTGGCGACGTCGAGCTCGCCGGAGACGTGGGTGGTCTCGGTGCCGTCGACGTCCTCGTTCCCCTCGTTGCTCAGGTCCGTGAAGGAGTCGACGAGCTGCTGCGTGCTCTCAGCCTGGGCGCCCTCATCCTGATTGTTCTGCTGCTGGAGCCGCGTGAAGGTCTGGGCGAACTGCCGGAAGGCCCGCTGCGGGACCTCGTAGTCGGTGCCCTGGAAGTTGACGAAGGCGCGGTCCCCGGTGGAGATCAGGCCGCCGCTGCCCGAGAAGCTGCCCTGGTCGGCGTCGAAGCTCGCCTCGGCCTCGATGTCGAACTTCGAGAAGGAGCCCTCCTCGTCCTGGAAGGGGCCGCCGAGGGTGACCGACATCTCGCCCGCCTGATCGCCCTCCGCCTTGAGGTCGAAGCTGAGGTCGATGACGCCGCTGTCGACCTGCTGCTCGTTGTTGAACGTCGCCTCGAGGACCTGCTTGGGATCCTCGTCTCCGCCGTCGTCACCCCCGCATGCGGCGAGCGCGAGCGCGGCGAGAGCGGCGATGGCGATGACGATCAGGGCGCGAATGCGGGTCAAGTCGGGTCTCTCCTGGCTGAGGGGTTGAGGGCTGGCCAGCCTAGCGCAGCCCCCTTTCCGCGGGCGGGACGGCCCGTCGCAGCGCCCGGCCTGGCGTATCTTTGCCCCATGGCCGCGGGGAGAACCTGCCCATCCTGCGCCGCGGAGAATCCGGAGCGCGCGCGCTTCTGCATGTCGTGCGGCGCCGAGTTGGCGCCGCGCTGTCCGAGCTGCGGCGCCGAGAATCCCGCCGCGGCCCGCTTCTGCATCGAGTGCGGCACCGAGATGGCCCCATCCGCCCCGGCCGCAGGCGCCCCCGAAGCGCCCGCCGTCCCCGCCGGGCCGGAAGCTCCCCCCGAGGAGCGGCGCCAGGCGACGGTGCTCTTCGCCGACCTCTCCGGCTACACCGCCGCGGCCGAGCGCATGGATCCCGAGGCGGTGAAGGCGCTGGTCGGACGCACGCTCCGGCGTCTCGGCGAGGAGATCGAGCGCTTCGGCGGCACGATCGACAAGTTCATCGGCGACAACGTGATGGGCATCTTCGGCGCGCCGCTCGCACACGGGGACGACCCCGAGCGCGCGGTCCGCGCCGGCCTGGCGATGCAGGAGGCGATGAGCGAGCACGGCGCCGGGTTCTCGCTGCGAGTCGGCGTCAACACCGGCGAGGTGATGGCCGGGGCGGTCGGGGACGGGTACACGGTCATGGGCGACCCCGTCAACGTCGCAGCGCGGTTGCAGGCGGCGGCGCGCCCCGGAACGGTCACCGTGGGAGCCGAGACCTACCGCGCCAGCCGCGAGGCGATCGCGTACAAGCGGCTCGACCCCCTGACCCTGAAGGGCAAGGAGGAGCCCGTCCCCGCCTGGGAGGCCACCGGCGTGCTGTCCGGACCTCGCCGCGCCGGGCTGCGCAGCGAGACGCCTCTGATCGGGCGCGAGGAAGAGGCCGCCCTGCTCGGATCCCTCGTGGAGCGGATCGAGCGCGAGGGGCGCCCGTACCTGGTCACGGTCCTCGGACAGGCCGGCGTCGGCAAGTCGCGCCTGCTGCGCGAGCTGATCGTCCGGCTCGGCGACCGCGACCCGGTGCCGACGGTCCGGCGGGGCCAGACCCCGCCGTACGCCGGCGTGTCCTACCTCCCGCTGATCGAGGTCCTGCGCGAGGAGTTCGAGCTCGTCGACAGCGACGCGCCGGAGGCCGCCTGGGGGAAGCTGCTTGCAGGGGTCGCGGCCCTGATGGACGAGCTCGACGAGCGCGAGGGCGCCGAGCGCAACGCCGCAGCCCTCGCGATCCCGCTCGGGATCGAGCCGCCGCGCGAGGCGGCGCTCGGCGACAGCGACGACCCCGAGCGCATGCGCGACGCTCTCTTCTCGGCCGCGCGCGCGGTGATCGAGGGTGTGACGCGGCGGCGGCCGCTGGTGCTCGCCTTCGACGACATCCACTGGGCCGACGAGGGGATGCTCGACCTGATCGACCACCTGACCCGCTGGGTGCGGGGGCCGCTGCTGCTGGTCTGTCTCGCGCGAGACGAGCTGCTCGAACGACGCCCCGGCTGGGGCGGCGGCCGCCGCAACGCCACCACGATCTCGCTGGAGCCGCTCGGCGAGGCCGAGGCGCGACAGCTGGTGAGCGCGCTGCTGCCGGAAGGCGCCGAGGCCGAGCAGGTCATCCCGCAGGTCGCCGAGCGCTCGGGGGGCAACCCGCTGTTCGCCGAGGAGATGGTCAACCGCCTGATCGAGGACGACACCGTCGAGACCGCGGCCCTTCCCAGCACCGTGCAGTCGCTGCTCGCCGCCCGCCTCGACTCGCTCGACCCGCACGAGCGGCGCCTGCTCCAGCACGCCGCGGTGGTCGGCCAGGTGTTCTGGGACGGCGCCCTGCGGGAGACCGCGGCCGAGGAGGGTCTCGAGCTGGGCGGGGCCCTGGCGGGCCTCGAGGAGAAGGACCTGCTGGTCGCGAGCGCCCGCAGCCGGATCAGCGGCGAGCGCGAGTTCGCCTTCAAGCACGTGCTGATCCGCGACGTCGCCTACTCGATGCTCCCCAAGGCCGTGCGCTCGCGCAAGCACGTCGAGGTCGGGCAGTTCATCCGCGAGCGCGCCGGCGAGCGCGTGGACGCCTTCGTCGGCCTGGTCGCGGAGCACTACGCCAGGGCGGCGACGCTGGGAGCCGAGGCCGCGATCGATGCGGAAGCCCTCGCCGAGCTCCAGGCCGAGGCCCTGGCGCTGCTGGAGGCGGCCGGCGACGCCTCGGCGGCGCTCTACTCCAACGCCGAGGCGTTCGAGCGCTACTCG
>DASSYK010000118.1:0-8514 GCA_035703345.1 Solirubrobacterales bacterium | reverse complement strand
GCCATCTTCGCCGAGTACGCCGACAGCGGCGCGTGGGAGGCAATTCATCTGGGACAGCTCCTGGGTGTGCTCACCGCACTCGCGGGGCTGCTTGTCATCTACTTGGTGCTGAGCAGCCGCGGCGAGGTCGCGGTGCTCGGGCGGTTCGCCGCCGCCGCCACGCTCGTCACCGCAGCGACCATGGTGGTGCTCCAGGCCGTGGACGGTGTCGCGCTGAAGCAGGCTGCAAACGCTTGGGTCGCATCATCGGGCGCTCAGGAGCCGCTCCGGTTTGCCGACGCCGAAACGATCCGCTGGCTCGAATGGGGAGTTCAGAGTTACTTCCGCGTGATGCTCGGCGCGAGCTTGGCCCTGTTCGGCGCCGCCATCCTTCTCGCCCGCCTGATCTCGGGCTGGGTCGGCGGGCTGGCGATTGGCGCGGGCCTGCTCTCCGTGGCGAACGGGATCGACGTCGGCTACCAGGGCCTGGAGAGCGGCTTCCAGGACATCGCGATCGGCGCCTCTCAGATCGCCATCCTTGCTTTCGCGACCGGGGTTCTCGTCGCCGGAGTGCGTGACCGCGATGCGGTCACGGGCGTGACTTAGACCCGTCGGTCGCCCGGATAGGCGACCCGCCCATCCGCCCGGGCGCCGGGGCTCACGCGGGCAGCTGCGCGCGGACGATCGCCGAGTAGGCCTCGTCGTGGACGCGGTGGGTCTCACGCAGCTCCACTTCCTCGAAGCCCGCGGCCTCGAGCTCGCGCCGGAACTCCTCGTCGGTCAGCGCTCCGGCGATGCAGCCGGTCCACTGCTCCATGTCCTTGCGCGTAGCCTCGTCCATGCCGGGATCGGCGACGACGTCGGTCACGGCGAAGCGGCCTCCGGGCCGCAGCACGCGCGCCGCCTCGCGGAAGACGGCCGGCTTGTCGCCGGAGAGGTTGATGACGCAGTTGGAGATGATCACGTCGACCGAGTCGTCGGGGAGCGGGATCTCCTCGATCGTGCCCTTGACGAACTCGACGTTCTGGACACCGGCCTGGCGCTGGTTGGCACGCGCAAGCTCGAGCATCTCGTCGGTCATGTCGAGGCCGTAGGCCCTGCCCGAGGGGCCGACCCTGCGGGCGGAGAGCAGCACGTCGATGCCGCCCCCCGAGCCGAGGTCGAGGACCGTCTCGCCCTCGTGCAGCTCAGCGACCGCGGTGGGGTTGCCGCAGCCGAGCGAGGCGAGCTTCGCCGCGTCGGGGAGCCCGCCCTGGTCGCCATCGGGGTAGAGCGCGGCGCCGAAGCTCTCGTAGCCCTCCCGCGTCTGCGCGATGTCGGCCGGTCCGCAGCAGCTTCCGCCGCCGCAGCTCGCCTCGGCGCCGGCCGACGCGGCCTTGGCCGCCTCGGCGTAGCGTTCGCGGACCGTCTCTCGAATCTCGTTCACCTGTTCAGCCATGCGCTCACTTCCTCCAGTGCCTCGGGATGGACGTAGTAGTAGGCCCACAGTCCCTGGCGCTCGGAGCCGACGATGCCGGCCTCGCGCAGCTTCTTCAGGTGATGGGAGATGGTGGGCTGGGATAGGTCGAACAGTGGGACCAGCTCGCAGACGCAGACCTTCCCGGCGTGCTTGCGGAGGACGTCGACCAGCTGCATCCGCACGGGATCCCCGAGGGCCTTGGCGATCGTCGCCATGCGCTCGGCCTGCTCACGCTCGATGTCGGGATAGACGACCGGCCGGCAACAGGGCTCCCCGGCGGGGCGCTTGTGCTTCGGGGCCAGCTGCAGATCGACGAGCATCTATTCATGTATATCGATTGAACTCACGTTTGTCAATGGAGATGCGCGCCGCGTGGGTCGGGCGATCGTCACCGGCGCGCAGCACGGCGCTGGCCTACCAGCTAGTGCGCGGTGAGCATCCGAGAGCCGCCGCGGAGGGCGCCGGCGCCGCCTAGGAGGAAGACGGGATGGTCAAGGTGCTGCTGCGGCCGGGCCTGTCGGCCTGGTGCGGGCGGCGCGCTAGGAGAAGGAGACCTGCGGAGCCTCGCGCTCCGAGTCGTCCCCGATCTCGAAGAACTCCTTGGCGGTGAAGCCGCCCTGCCTCGCGATGATCGACGTCGGGAACTGCTGGATCTTGGTGTTGTAGCTCTGGACGTTCGAGTTGTAGATCCGGCGCGCGGCCTGGATCTCGTCCTCGAGCTCGGAGAGCTGGTTCTGGAGCTGCTGGAAGTTCTCGGTCGCCCGCAGCTGCGGGTACTGCTCGGCGACGACCCGCAGGCCGCCGAGGGCGGCGGTCAGGGCCGACTCCGCCTGAGCGGTCTCCTGGACCCCCTGGGCGCCCATGGCCTGGCTGCGGGCCTGGGTGACCTTCTCGAAGGTCTCACGCTCGTGCGTCGCGTAGCCCTTGACGGCCTCGACCAGGTTCGGGACCAGGTCGTGACGGCGCTTGAGCTGGACGTCGATGCCGCTCCAGGCCTCCTCGACGCGATTGCGCGAGCCGATGATGCTGTTGCGCATCAGGACGTAGATCAGGCCGGCGAGAGCGACGAGACCCACGAGGATCAGCAGGATGATCACGCTGCGGATCCTACTGGGCGCTGGCGGAAGCGGCGGGCTAGCCGCGCTCGGCCGCGCGGCGGGCCGCGGCGTGGGCGGCGGCCTCGAAGGAGGCGTCCAGCGGAGCGAGGTCGGGCGCGGAGCCGTAGCGCCGCTTCAGGGCCAGTGAAGTCAGGTGGTCGGCGAGCGCGGCGTTCTTGGGGAGGAGGGGGCCGTGCAGGTAGGTGCCAATCAGGTTCGCGCGGCGGACACCCTCGAGACCGTCGTTTCCGTTGTTGCCGAAGCCGTGGAGGACCTTCCCGAGCGGGGTGGCGCCCGAGCCCAGGTAGGTCCGGCCGCCGTGGTTCTCGAAGCCGGCGAGGACCTCCAGGCCGTCGCCCAATTCCGTCTCGATCTCGACGTTGCCGATCAGGCGCGGGCCTGGCTCGCGGACGGTCTCGAGGTCGGCGACGCCGAGTCCCGGGATCGTGCGCTCGCCGAGCTGGTAGCTGTGGCCGAGCAGCTGGTAGCCGCCGCAGACGGCGAGCAGGGCGGCCCCGTCGTCCACGGCGGACGCGATCGCATCCCGCTTGGAGCGCAGCATGTCCTCTGCGACGAGCTCCTGGTCGCGGTCCTGGCCGCCGCCGATGTAGAGCAGGTCGTGCTCGGCGGGGTCGAAGCCCTCGCCGGGACCCGCCGCCGCGTAGGAGAAGCCGATCCCGCGCCACTCGCAGCGCCGTTGCAGGAAGAGGATGTTGCCCCGGTCGGCGTAGATGTTCATCTGCTCGGGATAGAGCGCCAACAGGCGCAGCTCGATCCCGGCCTCCGGGGTCATGGGGCAACCTTCAGCAGGACGGCGATGGAGTCGGCCTCGCCCGGGCCCGACACGATCTTGCGGCGGCCGGCGGGGGAGAGGCCCGCGGCGTGCGCCTCCGCCTCCAGCTCGTCCGGGCTGACGCGGTGCAGCAACTCGTCGTGGACGCTGCGCTCGACCTCGCCCTGGGGGGACACGCGCCGGCGCAGGCGGCGGGCCTTCAGCTCACCCTCGGTCAGGTGCAGCCAGAGCGGCTCGCTGGCGTAGACCCAGCCGTCGACCTCGCGCATGTCCGGCGGCCGGGCCTCCGGGCCCACACCCTCCTCGTGGACGAGCGAGGACTCGTCGACGACGACGGCGGCGAAGAGGCCGCCCGGCTCGAGCCGGGCGGCGATGTCCGCGAGCAGGCCGGCGCGGGCGGCGGGCGCGATCTGCTGGATCACGTGCAGCGGCGCGATCGCAAGCCGTGGCTCGGCCGGGCCGTCCGCGCTCGCACCCAGGTGCAGCCGGGTCCCTGCTGGAGCCGCCAGGTCGAAGGGGATGGGGGTGATCATCGCCTTTGCCGCGAGCGCGCGCCGCGTCAGCTCCTCGAGCAGCTCGGGATCGCGCTCCAGCGCAAGCATCACGTTGCCCGCCTTCGCCAGGTGCATCGAGACCCGTCCCGACCCCGCGCCCAGCTCCGCAACGGGCCCGCCCGCAGTGGCGGCCAGCTCCTCCCAGAGCGGAAGGTCGGCGGTGTACGCGCCGAACTCCACGTCCTGCCAGATCGCGGCCTCGGGGATCGCCCGCTCCCGCGCCCTGCGTCGCAGGTGCCTCACTCCCAGTACTCCCGCGCCAGTCCCCGATGGCTGAGCAGGGTGCGCAGCTCCAGCAGGGCGGTGTAGGTGGGCAGGGCGAAGAGGCGCTCGGGGGCTGCCGCGACGGCGGCGTCGAGCGAGCCCTCGATCTGCTCGTGCACCTCGATCACGTCCTCGGGCCACCCGGCGTACTTCAGGCGCAGGGCGATCTCGGGTGCACGGGTGCCGGCGCAGGCGACTCGCCGGACGCCGCCCGCGAGCAGCTCGAAGTCGGCGTCCCAGATCCAGGAGACGTCGCGGCCGTCGGCGATGCGGTCGTTGAGGGCGATCCAGAGGTCGATCCCGTCAGGGGCGTCCTCGCTCTCGAGGGTGAGCGTGCGGAGGACCTCGTTGGCGCCGGCGGGGTTCTTGATCAGGAGGATCGAGACCGGCTTGCCGGCCACCTCGATCGTCTCGACCCGGCCGAACACCGCCGTCATGCGCTGCAGGCCCTCGCGGATCAGCTCCAGTGAGACGCCGGAGCGCAGGCCGGCGGTGATCGCCGCCAGCGCGTTGTAGACGTTGTAGAGGCCGGGGAGGGGAAGCTCGGTCTCGAGCTCGCCCGCGGGGGTCCGCACCCGCACCGCCGATCCGGACATCCCGCGCAGCTCGATCTTCGTTGCGGCCACGTCAGGGGCCGGGCGGTCCGCCTCGCAGTTCGGGCACTCGTAGTGGCCGAGGTGTCCGACGAAGGCGCGCTCGTAGGCGTAGGGCGCCCCGCAGCGCCGGCAGTGCTTGGCGTCGTGGGCGTGCTGCAGCTGGGGCAGGGCCTGGCTCGTGTCCTCGATGCCGAAGTAGGTGACACCGGGCCGGCGGCGCAGCTCGCGGTCGCGGCCGAGGTCGGCGATCAGCGGGTCGTCGGCGCAGAGGGCGAAGCCCACCCCGCCGGCGGCGCTCAGGTCCTCGACGAGGACGGCCCACTCATCGGCGAGCCGCTCCAGCTCGCCGTATCGGTCGAGCTGGTCCCGGAAGAGGTTGCCGAGCACGAGCAGGCGGGGGCGAAGCTGGGGCGCGACGGGCGGCAGCCACGCCTCGTCGATCTCGAACAGGCCCTCGGTCCCGGTCTGGTCGAGCAGCGCTGTCGCCACGCCCCAGTGCATGTTGGAGCCTGCGCGGTTGTGCACGGGCTCGCGCCCGGCGGCCCGGAGGATGGCGGCGATCATCCCCGCGGTGGTCGTCTTGCCGTTGGTCGAGCTGACCACGATCGAGCCGCCCTCCAGGGTCGCGGCGAGCCGCTCGATCGCGTCGGGCGCCCAGCGCACCAGCAGGCGCCCGGGGAGAGTCGTGCCGCCCCCGCGGCCGCTCAGCCGGCTCAGCCTGCCCGTGCCGTGGGCGAGCGCACGCTTGAGCCCGAAGAAGCGGCTCATGACCCCGCGGCCGGGGCGATCACGCGCAGTGCGCGCGGCAGCACTCGCATCGTCGCGGGCAGGTCGGAGATGTGCTCGCCGTCCGCATAGACGGCGAAGGGCCGGTCGGCCTCGACCCGCACCTCAGCGGCGCGCTCGACACTCACCTCGTCCTTCTCGACGTGGGTGCCCTTGAAGACCTTCGGGAGGCCGGTCAGGAAGCGGAGCTTGGAGACCCCGGCGGTGCAGACGACGTCGAAGAGGCCGTCGTCGAGCACGGCGTCCGGGGCGACGAACATCCCGCCGCCGTAGGCCTTGCTGTTCGCCACCGCCACCGCGTAGCCGCGGACCTCGCGATGCCTGCCGTCGAGGGAGAGCGAGAAGGTGGCGGGCTTCCAGGCGGCGAGTGCGCGAAGCGCCGCGTACGCGTAGACGAGGTTGCCGCGTATCCACTTCGTCTCGTTGGCGATGCGGTTGGCGTCGGAGTCGAAGCCGAGAGAGGCGATGCAGAGAAAACGCTTGCCGTTGACCTCGCCGACGTCCACCTCGCGCACAGTGCCGCTCGCGAGGACCGCGACGGCCTCGGTGACTTCGCCGGGGATGCCCAGGACCCGCGCGAAGTCGTTGCCGCGGCCGCCGGGGAGGATGCCCATCGCCGTGCCGGTGTTCGCCAGCGCTCCCCCGACGGCGCCGATCAGCCCGTCGCCGCTCATCACGACGGGCGTCTCGCCGGCTTCCGCCGCGGCCCTCGCCTCCTCGACCCCGTGCTCGTAGCTGCGGGTGACGATCGTGCGATGTGCAAGCCCGTGCGCGTTCATCGCCTCCTCGGCGTCGGGCAGAAGGTGGCGCCCCCGGCCGGCGCCGGAGGACGGGTTGACGATCAGCGCATTCCGCGGCTCGGCGCTCACGCGGGCAATCTAGCCACGAAGTACGTCCCCTCGTGGGCGGTGCCGCTCTCGAGTACCTCGAACCCGCGGCGCTCGAATCCCCTGCGCAGCACGGAATCCGGGGTGTAGAAGGGCGTCGCCGCGCCGCTGCTGGCCGCGATGACCACGTGCCCCGCGGGGCGCAGCACCCTCGCGATCTCCGCGAAGAACGGCGGCATGTTGAGCTGGGTGACGAGGTCGAACGAGTCGTCGCCCCAGGGCAGCGACGCGGCGTCGCCGACTCGGAAGGCGATTCGGCCCTCGGGGTCGAGGCCGACCCGCGCCTGCGCACGGCGGATCATCTCCGCGGAGAGATCGATCCCGCGAACGCGCGCATGGGGGAACTCGCGCGCGATCAGCAGGGCGCCGGCGCCGGTGCCCGTGCCGATGTCGAGAGCCCGCTCGGGGTCGGGGCGGACGTGGAGCAGCCCGGCCGCGAGCGCCGCCAGGTGCTCGGGGGAGCCCGCGCCCGTCCGCTCGTCCCACCGAGGCGCCGACTGGTCGAAGAAGCGGCGGATGGGCCCGCGCACCAGCGGCCACGCGGCGGGCGCGCGGGCGACCAGGGCGTTGACGGCCCGGCCGAGCACTCGGATCCTGGCGGGCGGGGAACTCGGGGTCACGGCTCGTTCTCTAGCCTAGGCCGCGGTGAGAGCCCGGCGGCTACACGTGATCGCCATCGCGGCGTCCACACTGGTGCTGCTCGCCGGGTGCGGGGGGGATGACGATGAGGTGACGGAGACGACCTCGGCCCTTCCGGAGGGCTGCGAGGAGGTCCAGGAGCCGCCGCCGCGCTCCGCGCAGGCCGATCCGCCGGGCAAACCGCTGAGCGGGCCCGCCACCGCGGTCGTCGAGACGAGTTGCGGCACGTTCGAAATCGCCCTCGACACCGCCCGCGCTCCGAAGACCACGTCGTCGTTCGCGAGCCTCGCCGACCAGGGCTACTACGACGACACCGCCTTCACCCGGGTCGTGCGCGACTTCGTGATCCAGGGTGGGGACCCGACCGGCACGCAGACGGGCGGCCCCGGCTACACGGTCGACGAGCGGCCGCCCCGGGACCTCTCCTATCTCCGCGGGACCGCGGCGATGGCGAAGACGGCGGCGGATCCGCCCGGCCGCTCGGGCGGTCAGTTCTTCATCGTCACCGCGCCCGCTGACGCGGGCCTGCCTCCCGACTACGCGCTCCTGGGCGAGGTGAGCAGCGGGCTCGACGTCGTCGAGCGCATCGAGTCCCTCGGGGACCCGAGCGGCGCCGATGGCCCGCCCCTGGAGCCCGTCGTCGTGAAGACGATCACGATCAGGCGCGGCTGATGCCCAAGCTCGGGATAGGCGCGGCCGCGCCGCAGTTCAGCCTGCCCGGCACCGGGGGCAGCTCCTACTCCCTCGCCGACTACGCCGATACCGGGGTGATCGTCGCCTTCTACCCGGGTGATTTCACGCCCGTCTGCACGAAGCAGTTCTGCTCCTACCGCGACGACGGCGACCGGATCGAGGCGCTCGGGGTCCCGATGCTCGGCATCTCGCCGCAATCGGTCGACTCGCACGAGCGCTTCCGCGAGAAGCACGGCCTCAACATCCCGCTGCTGGCCGACCGCGACAAGAGCGTGGCGCGCGCCTACGGGGTCGTCGGCCCGGGCGGCTTCGTCCGGCGCGCTGTCTTCCTCATCGACGCGGACGGGACGATCCGCTACCGCCACGTGGCGCTGTTCGGCCTGCGCTACCAGGACGTCGGCGACCTCGAGCGCGCCGTCGCGCTGGCGGTCTGAGCGCCGTGGCGCTCGAGAAGCTCGAAGCGACCCGGTTCGAGATCGACGCCGGCGGGCTCAGCATCGCCGGCGAGGAGGTGGGGGAGGGCACGCCCGTCGTCCTCCTGCACGGGATCACGGCCACCCGCCGATACGTCGTCCACGGCTCCCTGGCCCTGCCCCGCAGCGGGCACAGGCTGATCACCTACGACGCCCGCGGCCACGGCGAGTCCGACCCCGCGCCGGCCGGTGGGGGATACGGCTACGAGGAGCTGGCCGCAGACCTCGGCGCCCTGCTGGAGCAGAGGACCGGCTCCCCGCCGCTGGCCGGCGGCCACTCGCTCGGGTGCCACA
>DASSYK010000032.1:0-5477 GCA_035703345.1 Solirubrobacterales bacterium | reverse complement strand
CGGATCCCGGTCGAGTCGATGAACTCGCACGCCGTCAGGTCGACGACCACGGCTCCCTGCTCGGCCTCGCGCACGAGCTGGTCGGCGAACTTCTCGTGCGTATCGATGTCGAGCTCGCCCGAGACCCTGACGACGCGGGCGCCGCCGATCGCGTCGCAGCTGACCTCGAACGGTGTGGGGGAGTCGGGCACGAGCCCGTGAGCCTGGGGAGGGGGCTGTGCCGGCTAGCGCCGCTTGCGCTTCGCCTTGCCCTTCTTGCCCTTCTTGCCCTTCTTTTTCTTCTTCTTCACGACCACGCGCTCGTGCATCTGCACGGGGTGGAGCGAGCAGAAGAAGTTGTAGGTGCCCGGGCGATCGAACTTGGCGTTGAAGCTGCGATCGCCGTCGAGGTTGTCGGAGGCGATGCCGATCGGCCCGTTGGCGAGGGTGAGGTTGTGGAGCTCGTTCCCCGAGAACTGGAAGTTGAGGCTCTTGCGGCGGTAGACCTCGACCGTCGGCTTGGAGAACCAGCGGTCGCCGACCCTGATCGTGCTGCCGCCGGGCAGCCACTGCGGCTTCTTCGGCTTCTCGGTGATCGTGTAGGCGTTGCCCGATGGGTCGATGCCGGTCAGGGGCACCTTGAATTCAGGCGTGTCCTTGCGGCCCGGGGTGTCGGCGCCGAGGTTGACCTGGTCGGTCGGCAGCGGGCCGCAGGGCTGGGTCACGCCCGGATCGGGTGCGACGTAGATGGTCTCGATCCCCATCACGCGCGTGTGAGGCCGCGAGTTGTCGTAGATCGAGTTCAGGCGCACCACCTCGCCCTGGCGGACGGGGATGCCCTGCTCGGTCTGGAAGGCGGTCATGTTGACCGGGCCCGGCTCGTGCAGGATCGGGCGCACGTTGTAGAAGGGGTGGCCGGCGTCGCCCCACGTCGGGTTCGAGACCGCGATCTGCCTGTTGCCGCAGCCCGGCTCGGAGATCGTCAGGCCCTTGGCGCCGCCGTGCACGTGGCCGATGCCGGCGACGATGCGGCCCGAGGTCTGGATCGTGACGTCACGGCTGACGACGTCGAGGGAGCCGGGGCCGCCGGTACCGGGGACGTTGTAGTACGGGTCGACGTGGCAGTCGTTGATATCCATCCAGTAGGGCTCGACCGGCGTCATGCCCGTCGTGTCGGTCTTCACCGTCGCCGTGTACTCGACGTAGGCCGAGTCCGTCGCCTGGCGATGGTTCATGACCATGTAGAGCATCACCCAGGCGTTGCTCGAGTTGATGTCGTAGCCGTAGCCCTCCGGCAGCGACATCTTGGCCCGCTCCTCGCCCGCGGCGAAGAAGCGCTCGCGCATCAGCCCCGAGGGCCTGCTGTCCCAGCCCATGGTCGAAGAGCAGGTCTTGTCGGACTTGGCGATGTTGAGGAAGACGATGTGGTGGAGCATCAGCCGGCTGATCGGCACCGGTGTGCCGTCGGCGTCGACGATGTCCGTCTCCATCTTCGTGACCATTCCGTCGAACTGCGGGGCGGTGTTCTGGTTGGTGAGCGTGGAGGTGGTCTGGAGCACCTCGTAGGGCGCGACCGTGATCGGCACGCGGTAGGTGCACTTCTGCTCGCCCGGGGCGGAATCGATGCAGTGCGGCGCCGCGGCGGAGGCGGTCCCGGGCCCGGCCAGCAGCGCTCCCGCGACCGCGAGTAGCGCGGCCGGCGCGAGGCGACGGCGAAGGCGTCGCGTGTCCCTCTGTGGCGGGATGGGCGTCATCGGCGTTTGGCCCCGCGTCTCTCTCCTGACCCTGCAAACGGAAGGCGTGGCGAGCGTAGCACGCTGATTTCGCTTGAACACCGAAAAATCGGCATGTGGGGGCTCCATGCGGCACGGCGCGCGGATGCCCGCTTGGGAGATACTCCTCGCCTGATGGCCGCACCGAACGTGGAAGAGCTCGAGCGGCAGTTCAACGCGGCGATGGAGGAGGCCGACACCGGCTCCTCCCTCGAGGCGATCCGTCGCGTCTACGGCGAGCTCGAGAGCGAGGACAGCGACGCGATTGCGGCGATCGTCCACCCCAAGTTCGAGCTCCAGGTCGAGACCAGTTTCCTCTCCGGCAAGAGCTACAAGGGCGTGCGCGGGTACCTCAACTGGCGCCGCGAGATGGGGGAGCTGTTCGAGCAGGAGCGCTTCCAGCCGGTCGGGATCCGATTCGCCGGCCGCGACCGCTGGGTCGTGCTCGGCCGCATGCACCTCAAGGAGGCCGACGGCGGGGCCGAGCTGGACCTGCCGCTCGCCCACGCGTGCGAGCAGCGCGACCGCAAGGTCGCACGCATCGCGATCTACTCGGACATCTCCGCGGCCCTCGAGTCGATCGGGCTGTACGTCTAGCTCGGCCCCCCGCCAACTTCGTCCTCTACGCGAAGATGACGATGAGGATCAGAATCAACAGCAGCGCTCCGATTCCGATATACACGTTTCGACCCTCCTTGGTCACTGCGTCGGTGTCTTACCGCTTGGGTTACCCGGCCGGGCCTGCGTAGAAACGGCGAGCGGGGCCCCCGCTGGGACCCCGCCCGCCGTGGGAGGGCGCCCGCGGGGGCCGGACGCCGCTGCCGGTTGCGACTAGGAGGTGGATCCCTGGGGGGCCACCATCACGTCGCCCTGAGATCCGCCGCTGGGAGGGGCGGGGACCGCAGTTCCTTCACGGTTCGAGCCGGCCTCGGGCGGCGGGGGGCCGCCGGGGCCGCAGCCCATCGGGCCGCCGTGGGGGCCGGGGAGCCCCTCGGGCAGCTTGTCGGCGCAGGCCTCCTCGGCCTTCCGCATCTTCTTGATGTCCGCCTCGCTGGGGGGCTCGGGACGCTCGCCCTCCTTCAGCTCGCCCGGCTCGGGCGGGGCGGGCGCGCCGTTGTCCTCCATGCACTGGCGGAACTCGTCGAGCTTCGCCTGGTCCTCCTCGGACAGCTCCGGCGGGGCCGGCATCGCGTGGTGGAAGGACCGGGGGCCGTCGTCCCGGCTCTGCTTGTCCCCGTCGTCCTTGGCGGCGGTGGAGACGGCCGCGAAGGCCGCTGCAGTCAGGGCCGCGGCGATCAGAGAGAGGCCCACCGGGCCCACCCTGCGGCGCATCGCCTTGATGGTTCTGCTGAGCATTGCTGTTCCTCTCGCTAGTTCTCCCGGTCACCCCGGGCTTGCCGCCATCAAGCCAGCCGAGGCTGAGAACTTGCTGAGATCGACCTAAGAGCCGTCTTGAGGGTTTCCCGCCGAAGGAGCGCCCGACCATCGTCTGGACGCTTTCGGGGCTATGGCGGGGACAAACGACCAACAAACCGCCGCGGGAGCTGAGCCGGCCTTCGTTGCTACCGCGCTAGTAGTGCTCCCGAGGCGGCGGCAGCTCGATCGCGACCAGGGCGCCGCCGCCCTCGGCGTTGGCCGCGGTGGCGCGGCCGCCGTGCTCCTCGGCGATCCGCTGCACGATCGCCAGGCCGAGCCCCGAGCCGGGCCTGCCGCGCGCCTCGTCGGCGCGCCAGAAGCGGTCGAAGACCCTCGGGAGGTCCTCGGCCGTGAAGCCGGGGCCGTGATCGCGGACGGCGACCCGCCCCTCCGCCACCTCGAGCTCGACCTCGCCGCCCGGCGGGCTCCACTTGGCGGCGTTGTCGAGCAGGTTCGAGATCGCGCGGCCGAGCCGCTGCGGGTCGCCGCTGACCAGCACGGGGGAGAGGTCCTCGCTGAAGCGCAGCTCGCGCGCGCGGCGGCGCGCCCGCTCCAGCTCGCTCGCGGCCAGCTCGTCGAGGCGGACGTCCTGGAAGGCGAGCCGGTCGGTCCCCGGCGCGCGGGCGAGCTCGACCACGCCGGAGACCAGCTCGGTCAGCTCCTCGAGCTCCGCGGTGAGGTCGGCGACGAGGCGGTCGCGCTCGGCGGGATCCAGCTCCTCGGCGCGGCCGAGCGTCTCGATGTTGGTGCGCAGCGTGGCCAGGGGCGTCCGCAGCTCGTGGGAGGCGTCGGCCACGAGGCGTCGCTGCGCCGCGTCGGAGAGCTCCAGCGCCTCCATCATCTCGTTGAAGGAGGCCGCCAGGCGGCCGAGCTCGTCGTCGCCGCGGACCTCGATCCGCCGGGTCAGGTCGCGGGTGCGCGCGACCTCCTCGGCCGCGTCGGAGACCTCGCCGGCCGGCGCCAGCGCGGTCCGGGCCACCACCGGCCCCAGGGCCGCGGCGAGGGCGATTCCGCCGCCGCTCACCAGGAACAGGATCACCACCAGGTCGCTGAGCGTCTGCTCGGTCTCCTCCAGGGAGCGGGCCACCTGGACGGCGCCGCCGTCCGGCAGGGCGGCGGTGAGCACTCGCACGCTCTCGCCGCCGGCCTCGACGTCCTCGAAGCGCTCGCCTTCGCCGCCCGCGGCCGCCAGCTCCTCATCCGCCGCGCTCACCGGGATCCGGAACTCCGAGTCCGGAGGCGTCACCACCTCGCCGTCGCGCAGGATCAGCTGCCCCACCGGGGCGGGGGCGCCGGGCCCCGGCGGCGGCAGCGAGAACACGTCGCCGGGCGGGGCGGGGCCTGCGGCGCCCGGCGCGGGGACGGCCTCGCCCCCCTGCCCGGCTGCGGGTCCCGAGTCGAGCGTCCCCACCCGCTCCGTGACCCTGGCCGCCTGTTGCTCCAGCTCGTCGTCGATCTGGCCGCGCAGGCTGCTCCGCACCAGCGCGTAGACGAGCACGGAGGCCAGCACCACCGCGAGCGCGACCGCCAGCGCCGAGAGCAGCGCCAGCCGCCGCCGCAGGCTCACTTCTCGCGCAGGGCGTAGCCGACCCCGCGCACGGTCTGGATCAGGCGGGGCTCGCCGCCCGCCTCGGTCTTGCGGCGCAGGTAGCCGACGTAGACCTCGAGCGAGTTCGAGCGCGGCCCGAAGTCGTAGCCCCACACGGCCTCGAAGATCTGCGAGCGGGTCAGCACCTGGCGCGGGTGGCGCATCAGGTGCTCGAGCAGCGCGAACTCGGTCTTGGTCAGCTCGACCTCGCGCTCGCCGCGCCGGACCTCGCGGGTGTCGGGGTCGAGGCTGAGGTCGGCGTAGGTGAGCGTTCCCTCGCCGCCGCCGTCGCGGCGCAGCAGCGCGCGCAGCCGCGCCAGCAGCTCCTCGAGCGCGAACGGCTTCACCACGTAGTCGTCGGCCCCGGCGTCGAGGCCGTCCACCCGGTCGGAGACCGCGTCGCGGGCGGTCAGCATCAGCACCGGGGTGCGGTCGCCGCGCGCGCGGAGCTCCCGGCAGACCTCGAGGCCGTCGCGCTTCGGCATCAACACGTCGAGGATGACGGCGTCCGGCCCCGAGCTCGCGACCGCGGCCAGCGCCTCGTCGCCGTCGCCGGCCAGCTCGACGTCGTAGCCCTCGAGCTTCAGCGCGCGCTCGAGCGCGCGGCGGAGCTGCGGCTCGTCGTCGACGACCAGGATTCGCACACCCGGATACTGGCGGGAAGGGCTGAGAGAACGCTTAACGGGCGGAACTGGCGATCACGCCGTCTAGAAGATCTGGTA
>DASSYK010000140.1:0-12939 GCA_035703345.1 Solirubrobacterales bacterium | reverse complement strand
GGCGAGGACACCGACCGGCGGCTGCTCTCGAAGGTGCTGCCGGTGGCCGAGGAGCTGGCGGGCGAGCTGCGTGAGCACCCGGCGTGCGGACGGGTCATGATCGCGGGCTCGGCCCGCCGCTGGGCCGAGACCTGCAAGGACATCGACCTCGTCGCCACCTCCGACGACCCGGCCGCGCTCGGCGCCGCGCTGGCCGAGAGCGGGCTGGTCGCCCAGGCCGGCTCAACGGGCGACGCCGGGACGAGCGCGCTGACGCACGCGGGCTTCAAGGTGGACCTGCGCATCACCGGGGAGGAGACCTTCGGGAACCTGCTCCAGCACTTCACCGGCTCGGCCGAGCACAACGTCCAGCTCCGTGAGCGGGCGCTGGCGCGCGGCTACTCGGTCAGCGAGCACGGCGTCGCGGAGACGAAGGGCGAGAAGGTCCACAGGTTCGCCGACGAGACCGGCGTGTACGAGCTGCTCGGCCTTCCCTACATCGAGCCGGAGCTGCGGCAGGGCCGTGGCGAGATCGAGGCCGGGGAGTCCGGCGAGCTCCCGGACCTGGTGACGCTGGAGGAGATCCGCGGCGATTTGCACAGCCACACGACCCTCTCCGACGGGCGCAACAGCGTCGACGAGATGGCCGCGGCGGCCCGTGCGCGCGGCTACGCCTACTTCGCGATCACCGACCACTCGGCGAGCCATGGCTTCGGCGACCACGTCACGCCGAAGCGCCTCGCCCGGCGGATCGAGGAGATCCGCAAGTGGAACGGGACCGCGCCCAAGGGCTTCCGCCTGCTCGCCGGCTCGGAGGTGAACATCGGCCTCGACGGGTCACCGGACTACTCCGACGAGCTGCTCGCTGAGCTGGACTGGGTCATCTGCTCGATCCACACCTCCTTCGGGGTCTCGGAGAAGGAGATGACCGACCGCATCGTCGCCGCGATCGAGCACCCGCTCGTCGACTGCATCGGCCACCTCACCGGGCGCCTGCTGCTCCGCCGCGAGCCCTACCGGGTCGACGCCGAGCGGATCTTCGAGGCCGCGGCCCGGACGGGGACGATGATCGAGATCAACGGCAACCCCAACCGCCGCGACCTCAACGAGGGCCACGCACGGCTGGCGGCGGAGGCCGGGGTGATGATCTGCTGCAACACGGACGCCCACGGCGTCGACACCCTCGGCAACATGCGCTACTCGGTCGCCACGGCCCGCCGCGCCTGGCTCAGCGCCGAGCAGGTGGCGAACACGCGCCCGTGGCGCTCATTCGCACCGCTGCGCAAGCGGCATCGCAAGGCCTAGGGAGACGCCGGGGGTGGCGCGGGCGGGTGGCCCGGGGTCGACGCGCCACGCCGCAGGCCCGGCGTCCGCACCAGGCTGATCGGCTGCAGCACCGAGCCCGGTTCGACGTAGAAACGGACGCCGTCGCGCTCCTCGACGGCGGCGACCGCGCGCTCCCAGGCGCGCAGCGAGAGGGCCGAGGCGATCCCGAAGCCGGTGCCGACCGCCGCGACGCCCGGGAAGAAGAGGCCGGCCACCCCGGCCACGAGCGCGAACGCGCCGAGCGGCCAGAGGCGGGCCAGCGCCACTCGCCCCGGGTTGTCGGTCGGCAGGGTCGGGGTGGTCTTCGCCTCGGCGAGGACGGGGCGCATCGCGTCGGCGGCGCGGCGCGGCGCCCCGAGGATGAGCCCGATCGCCACGGCCGCGACCCACCAGACGGCGGCCACCAGCAGGGTGCGGGTGTCGTTTGCGGAGTTCGCCGCGATCACGGTGACCGCGGCCAGGGCCGTGGCGCCGCCGCCGGCCAGCAGCACGGTCATCCTGAGGAGGTCGCAGAACTGCACGGCTCAGGCGCTCACGCGAGCGACCGCAGGACCTCCAGGTACCCCTCCGGGCCGTCCACCCGGGCGTCGGCCTCGGCGAGCAGGTCGGGGGGCACCTCCTCGGAGGCGACCGCGATCGCCACCGCCGCCTCCAGCTCCCCGGCGTCGCGCAGGCGGCGCAGCCCGCGGAACGCGTCCGCGTCGGTGCGGTCGTCGCCGCCGTACATCGCCGCGCGCAGCTCGCGGCCGCGCAGCAGGCTCTCGACGGCCATGCCCTTGTCGATCGAGACGTCGGGCCGGATCTCCAGCACCTTGCGGCCGCGGTGAGGGATGAGGTTCTGCCACTCGGCTTCGGAGGCGATCTCGCTGGCGCGGGCCTCGGCCTCACCCTCGTTCGGGGCGCCGCGCCAGTGCAGCGCGACGATCGCGCCCTTGTCCTCGACCCGGAAGCCGAGGCTCTCGAGCTCGCGGGCGTCGAGCTCCTCGACGAAGCGCGCCGCGTCCTCGTCGTGGCCCTCCAGAGCGGGGTCGGGATCCGGTTCGGCGGCGCCCGGCCCGAGCAGCTCGAAGCCGTGGTTGCCGGAGTAGGCCAGCTCCTCGATGCCGACGATCGCGCGGGCGTCCGTGGCGCGGCGCCCGGAGACGATCCCCACCAGCGCGTAGCGGCCGGCGAGGGCGCGCAGCGCCTCGCGCGTCGGCTCGGGCACCGCGGCGGCCTCGGGGCGGTCGACGATCGGAGCCAGGGTCCCGTCGAGGTCGCAGAGGACGGCGGCCGCGCCGGGGTCGGCGCGCAGCGGTGCCAGGACCTCGGAGAGCCGCTCTCCGGGCGGAGTGTCGGTCTCCGCCTCGCTGGAAGGGACGCGTTGCACGTGATCTAGTATCGCGGTCCGTGCGGAGGACCCTTCAGCTCGCGGCGATCGGGACGGCCGCCGGGGCGTTCAGCGGGCTCTTCGGCGTGGGCGGCGGCACCATCATCGTCCCCATGCTGATCGTCTGGCTCGCCTACGGCGAGCGCGAGGCGACCGGTACCAGCATGGCGGCGATCATCCTGATCGCGGGCTTCGCCGTCGCCTTCCAGGCGGCCTACGGCAACGTCGACGTGGCGGACGCGGCGCTGGTCGGGATCCCCGCGGTGGGGGGCGCCGTGGCCGGGACGGCGCTCCAGCAGCGGCTGCCCGAGCGCGCGATCAGCGTCATCTTCGCGTTCCTGCTGCTGGCCATCGCCGTGGAGCTGATCGTCTCGTGAACGACGTCATCACGGTCCTGCTGGGCGCCGCCGCCGGGCTGATCGGCGGCCTGCTCGGCGTCGGCGGCGGGATTCTCTTCGTCCCGGCGCTGACGATCTTCCAGGACAAGCCCCAGGTGGAGGCCGAGGCGGCCTCGCTGCTCGCGATCGTCCCGGTCGCCATCGCGGCCGTCTGGCGCCAGCGCGGCTACGGCAACCTGCGCCTGCGCGAGGGGCTGCTGATCGGCGCGCTGTCGCCGCTCGGGGTGGGAGTCGGGGTCGTCGTCGCCAACGCCGTCAGCGAGCGCCTGCTCGAGCTCGCGTTCGCGGGGCTGCTGATCGTCGTGGCGAGCCGGCTGCTGTGGCACGCGTGGCGCCCGCGGCCGGACCCCGGGCAGGCGTCCGGCTAGCCCCTCCGGAGCCCGTGCTCGAGCGCGCCCTTGACCCCGGCCTCGAGCGCGTTCAGGCGGTGGAGCGCCAGCGCCTCCGGCGAGGCGAACCCGCGCCCGGCCCCGCGGCCCCCGTCGGCCCCGTGGTGGGAGAGGACGCAGTGCAGGAGCTGTGCGCGCCGGTCGGGCGACAGCTCGCCCGCGGCGGCCCCGATGATCTCGGCCCCGATCGCGAGGTGGCCCAGCAGCCGGCCCTCCTCGCTGATCCCGAACTCGGCGCCGTAGGTGAACTCGCGCACCTTGCCGATGTCGTGCAGCAGGGCGGCCGCCATCAGCATGTCGGAGTCGAGGCGGGGGTGGAGCTGGCAGACCTCGCCGACCAGCGTGCCGACCGCGACCGTGTGCTCGATCAGGCCGCCCATGTAGGCGTGGTGGCCGGCGCGGGTGCAGGGCGCGCGCCGGAACTCGCTCGCGACCGGCTCGCTGAAGAGGGCCTGATCGACCACGGCGCGCAGCGGCGCGTCGTGCACCTCGCGGGCCAGGTGCTCGAGGAAGCCGGCGAGCTCCTCGCCGTCGCGGTAGGCCGAGGGCAGGAAGAGAGCCGGATCCAGCTCCTCGCCCTCCAGCTTCCGCGCGTCGTCGATCTCCGCGACCAGCTCGCCGCGGAAGCGCTCGACCTTGCCCGCGACGCGGATCGCGTCGCCGCTCTCGAAGCGGGCCGAGAGCCGGTCCACCTCGCGGAAGGCCCGGGCCGGGATCGAGCCGGTGCGATCGCGCAGCTCCAGCGATAGGTATGGCGAGCCGTTGCGGGCGGTGAGCCGGTCCTTGCGCACGCAGGCGTAGTCGCCGCGGAAGCGCTGGCCGGGGCTGAGCTCGGAGATCGTCGGGGCCGCGCGGGTCGGCTGCGCGGCCGAAGTTGTCGCCGGGGCGGGCACGCATCGATCTTGCATCCGGCGCCGGACGGTTACCCCAGTCGCTAGGCTCGCGACATGGACGCGCTCGCGTGGGAGGCCGCGCCGCCGGAGCTCCGCTCGCCCATCCTGGTCTGCGCCTTCGCCGGCTGGAACGACGCCGCCGGGGCAGCGACCACCGCGCTGACGACCGCCGCGGAGTCCCTCGACGCCGAGGTGATCGCGCAGGTCGATCCCGAGGAGTTCTTCGACTTCCAGGCGAACCGGCCGACGATCAGCCTGACCGAGGGCCAGTCCCGCGAGATCGAGTGGCCCGGGAACGTGCTGATGGCCGCCAGCCCGCCCGGGGCCGAGCGCGACCTCGTGCTGCTCGCCGGCACCGAGCCGAACCTGAGGTGGCGCACCTTCTCCGAGGGGCTGGCGGAGACTGCCGAGAGCCTCGGCGTCGAGCTCGTCGTCTCGCTGGGCGCGCTGATCGCAGACGTAGCGCACTCGCTCCCGGTCCCGATCACCGGCCTCGCGTCCGACGCGGAGCTCGTCGAGCGCCTCGACCTCGAGCGCTCGACCTACGAGGGCCCGACAGGCGTGGTCGGCGTGCTCCACGACGCCTGCAACCGCCGCGGGATGCCGTCGGCCAGCCTCTGGGCGGCCGTGCCCCACTACGTCGCGGCCGTGCCGAACCCCAAGGCGGCGCTGGCGCTGCTGCGCCGCTTCGAGGGCCTCGCCGGCATCGCCATCGAGGCGTCCGCCCTCGAGGAGGAGTCGGAGTCGTTCGAGCGTCAGGTCTCCAACGCGGTCGCGGCCAACCCCGAGATCCAGGAGCTGGTCGAGCGGCTCGAGCGCGAGGCCTCCGAGCAGGCCGAGATGGGCGAGAACATCCCCTCGGGCGAGGCGCTCGCCCGCGACTTCGAGCGCTACCTGCGCCAGCAGGGCGGCGGCTCGGGCGCCGCCGGCGGACCTGAGGGACCCCCCGCCGCCTAGCTGCGGAGCCTCGCTACGCCTCGGACGCCGGGCAGAGCAGCCTGAAGTCGCACCACGAGCAGATCTCCGGCGAGGGCCGGGGCTCGAAGTCCTGGCTCAGGATGCCCTCGCCGACCTCCAGCACCGTGCCCTCGACGCGCTCGAGGTCGTCGGGGGAGGCGCCGACGGCGACCTTCTCGTCGGCGAGCACGTACCAGTAGCTGCCCGCGGCACCCTCGAGGCGCCACGCCTCGCGCGCGGCCAGCCGGTAGATCGCGAGCTGCACGTCCGCCTCCAGCTCGCGGCGCGGCTTGGGGTCGCCAGTCTTGTAGTCGATCAGCTCGAAGCCGCCCCCCGGCAGCTCGTCCACGCGGTCGACCCGGCCGCGGAGGTGGTGGGGGCCGATCTGGAAGTCGAACTTGCGCTCCACCCACTTCGGGCTGGAGCCGGACTGGGACTCGCGCTGGTGGTAGCGCTTGAGCGCCTCGAGGGCGCGCTCGCGGTACTGGAGCTCGTCGTCGGACTCGCCGAAGCCGGAGCGCCGCCAGGCCGCGCTGAAGAGGCCCATCAGCCGCTCGAGGCTTCCTCCCTCGCCGCTCGCGGTCGCCCCCTGGGAGTGGAAGCGCTCGAGCACCTGGTGGATGACGATCCCGAAGCGCTGGTTGATCGTCTGCTCCTGGGGGATCCCGAAGACGCGCGCGAACTTGTACTTGAGCGGGCATGTCCGGTAGAGGTCGATGTCCGTCGCGGAGAGGCCGAGGCCCTCTCCCCGGCGCGGCAGGAAGGCCTCCAGCGAGGGCTCGTCGCGGGCGGCGATCAGCTCGCTGCGGCGGCGGCGCTCGCCCTCGCTCTCGAGCAGGTAGGCGTCGAGCCCGGACTCCTCGAGGCTGGCCCGCTGCTCGGGCGAGATGCCCTGGGCGAGCACCTCGTTGACCGCCTTCAGCGCCTCGGCCGAGGCCTCGGCGCCCTCGGGACGCTGGATCAGGGCGGCCAGCTTCAGCAGCTCGAGGAAGCGGGCGACCGCGCGGCCGACGTCCATGTAGGTGTCGAGGCGGGGCTCGTTGAGCTGCCCGCCGGCGCGCCAGGCCTCCTCGAGGACCTCGTCCTGGATCATCCGGTAGGTCGCATGCAGGCCCTCGGCCGGGCCGTAGAGCTCCTCCTCGTGCCGCACCTCGGGCGCGCCCAGCACGGCACGCGCCTCCTCCCAGTACGGCGAGGCGCTCACGGCCCCGTCGTCGCTGGCCTCCGGCCGGCTCAGGACCAGCTCGGTGCGCGCACGGGTCATCGCCACGTACAGGGCGCGCCGCTGCGCGTCCTGGTGGCTCATGCCGCCGCCGCCGAGCGCCATCGGCACGTCGGGCGGGCTGGTGGGGACGGCCCCCGGCACCGCCTCCGCCTGGAGGCCGATCACGTAGACGCGGTCGAACTCGAGCCCCTTCAGCGAATCCAGGGGCATCACCCGGACCGCGGCCGCGACCGGCGCCGTCGGCTCGTCCTCGGGCGAGACCCCGGCCTCGGACACGGCGACGATGTAGCGGACGAAGTCGCGGTTGGTGCCGCCGGGCTCGCGCCGCGCCCAGACCGCGGCGAGCTCGCCGAGGCGCGAGAGGTTGCGGAGGCGCTCCACCGCCTCGGGGTGGGCGGCGAACAGGCGCTGCCGGCGGAACCCGACGCGCTCGATCAGGCGGCGGACGAAGACGTCGGTGGGCAGCTCGCCCATCGCCCGCGCCGCGGCGGTGTGCAGGCGGAGGAAGGCGCGGATCCGCTCGCGCGCCTCCGGCGGGATCTGCGGGCTCTCGAGCGAGGCCTCGAGTGCCGAGATCATGTCGAGCTTGCGCCGGCGCGCGATCGTGGTGCAGCGCGCCAGGTCCACCGAGCGCAGCTCGACGGGCGGGCGGCTGAGCGCTCGCACCGCGGCGGCGGCGTCGGTGGGGTCGGCCAGCAGGCGCAGCCAGGCGATCACGTCGCGCACCTCGGGCCTCTGGAAGAAGGCGCCGCCCCCGGTGAGGCGATGGGGCACGCGGCGCTCCTCCAGCGCGGCGGCGATGTCGCGCGAGCGCCCGGCGCCGGGGGGCACCGCGACGCAGATGCGATCCACCTCCACCTCCTCCGCGGCGAGCGCGATCTCGATCGAGCGGGCGACGGCCTGGGCCTCGGCGCGCTCGTTGGCGCAGCTCCAGAACTCGACGCGGGTGTCGGGCCCCTCCGCGCGCGCCGAGCCCGGGCGGCGATCGGTCAGCTTCGCCAGCACGGCGTGACCGGCGTCGAGCACGTCGCCTCCGTAGCGCCACGATGGCTCGAGCTCGATCTCCGCCGGCTCCAGCGCCGTGCGCGCCCAGGCCGCCGCGCCGCCGCAGCGGGCGCGGCCCTGGTCGTCGTCGCAGGCGAAGATCGCCCCGCGCGCCCCCTGGACGAGGCGCTCGATCAATGCGCGCTCCGCGGGGCAGGCGTCCTCGAGCTCGTCGACGATGAGCTGGGGGAAGCGGGCTGAGATCGCGGAGGCGAGGGCCGGGCGCTCCCCGAGCAGGCGGGTGAGCTCGATCACGGCGGAGCCGCCGTCGATCACCCCGGCGGCGTGGAGCATGGCGTCGTGCATCGCGTAGAAGTCGGCGAACTCGCGCTCGCGCTCGGCGGAGTCGCGGGCGGCCTGGTCGCCGGCGCGCGCGGCGAGCTCCTCGGTCCAGGCGAAGAAGCGCTCGGGGCCCACCCCGGCGGCCTCGAGGGCGTCGATCCGGCCGACGAGACGCGCCAGCAGGCCGGCGGCGTTGCCGCGGATCTCGTGGCGGCGCAACGGCAGCTCGTCGAGCCGCTCGAGCAGCATCGCGAGGCGCTCGGCCGCGCTCAGGGTCTCGATGAACGGGTTGAGCCCGGCCTCCGCCGAGTGCTCTCGCAGCAGCCGCTCGGCCGCGACGCGGTGGGGATGGACCGCGAGCTCCTCGAAGGCGCCTCTGGCGGTGGCTTCCGCGCGCGAGCGCAGATCGGCGGCGGTCGCGTGCGAGCAGGTGAGCGCCAGGGTCCCCTCGCGGGCCTCCGCCAGGGCGGCGAGACGGCGGGCGAGCGCCTCGGTGCGGCCCGACCCGGCCACGCCGGTCACGAGCAGCGGACCCTCGCGGTGGTCGATCACCTCGCGCTGCGAGCCGGTCGGATCCGGGTAGGGGGAATCGGACGGGCTCGCCATCGCGATCAGGCTACCTGGGCCCCTCGCTAGCATGGCCCCGGTGACCGATACGGCCACCACCGAGGAGTGGCTTGGCGCCTTTCGGCGGGCGGTCGAGGCCCAGAAGGCCATCTTCGCCGAGCACGTGGGCATCGCCGCCCGCACGGAGTACGAGGGCGTCGGCGAGGGCGGGGACAACGCGCTCGTCATCGACCGGTTGTGCGAGGACGCGGTCTTGGCCGAGCTCGAGGGCCTGCACGAGACCGGGCACGAGTTCACCGTCGTCTCCGAGGAGCGCGGCACGGTGGACTTCGGCGACGGCTCGTCGCCCATCCGGGTCGTCGTCGACCCCATCGACGGCTCGCTGAACGCGCGGCGCACCGTGCCTCTCCACTGCCTCAGCGCCGCGGTCGCGGACGGCGACTCGCTGGCCGACGTGAAGCTGGGCTACGTCTACGAGTTCGGCGCGGACGAGGAGTTCGTCGCCGTGCGGGGCGAGGGCGCGCAGCTCGACGGCCGGCCGATCACGGCCGGTGACGAGGACCTGCTCGAGCTGGTCGCGATCGAGGCGAGCAAGCCCGAGCGCGTGATCGCGGTCTGCGAGGTGCTGGCCGGGAAGGCGTACCGCGTCCGCTGCCCCGGGACGATCGCGACCTCCCTCTGTTACGTCGCGGCCGGGCGCTTCGACGGCCTGGTCACCACCCGGCCCTGCCGCTCCGTGGACGCCGCCGCGGCCCAGCTGATCCTGCGCGAGGCGGGTGGCGAGATCACCGTCGCCGACCGGGAGCTGGCCGGCGCCTCGGTCGGCCTCGAGGACCGCTACCACTGTGCCGGCGCCCGCACGGCGCCGGACCTCGAGACGCTGCTCGAAGCCCAGCGGGCGCTGGGCTGATGGGCGTCGTCGACTGGGGCCTGGCCCAGCGGATCGCGATCGGCCTCGCGGGCGAGGGCCCGCGCTGGGACGGCGACGAGGCCGAGCTGCGCGCCGAGTCCGATCGCGCCGCGCGGCTCGTCAGGCGCTACACGCGCCTGCGCGCCCGCGGCGGGCTGCCCGCCGCCGAGCTCGTCGGCCGCTCCGAGTGGGCCCTGGTCAACCTCACCTCCTTCCGCGACATGTCCGCGGGGGTGGAGGAGAAGCTGAGCGAGCGCATGCGCGAGGACGGCAAGGAGGCCGGCATGGGCGAGCGGATCGCCGGCGCCGCGGCCGGCGCCGAGGTCGGGCTCGCCGTCGGCTACCTCGCCCAGCGGGTGATCGGCCAGTACGACATCGCATTGATCGGGCCGGCGCGGGCGCCGCGCCTGCTGTTCGTCGGGCCCAACCTCTCCGCCGCCCGCGAGCGGCTTCGGGTCGACCGGGAACTCTTCCTGCGCTGGATCGCGCTGCACGAGACGACCCACGCCGTTCAGTTCGCCGGTGTGCCCTGGCTGCGCCCGCACCTCGGCTCGATCGCCTCCGAGCTCTTCGAGCAGGCGGCGATCGAGATCAAGCCCGGAGAGGTCCTCGGGAAGCTGGTGCGAATGAACCCGCGCGAGCTGGTCCGCACGGTGACGGGGGGCGAGCTCGCGCAGCTCTTCTGGACCGAGCCCCAGCGCGAGCTGGTCGACCGCCTGCTGGCGGCGATGACCGTGATCGAGGGCTACGCCGAGCACGTGATGGACGCCGTCGGGGAGCAGCTCGATCCCCGCTATGCGGATCTGCGCGGCGCGCTCGACCGCGACCGCGAGCGGCGCGGGCCGCTGGAGGCGCTGATCTCGCGGCTGCTCGGCCTCGAGATGAAGATGGCCCAGTACAGGCGCGGCAAGGTCTTCTGCGACGCCGTCGCCGCGGAGGTCGGCATCAAGGGCCTCAACGTCGTCTGGCGCTCGGCCGAGCACCTGCCGAGCCAGGCCGAGCTGGAGGCGCCTGCCGAGTGGATCGAGCGCACCGGCGCCCGCCGCCCCAGTCGCTTGCTGGCCCTCTTCCGCTAGCCCGGCGCCCGTTCTGCGGCGTTCCCGCCGTAACCCCTCGGGCGGTGGGGTTTACAAACGTGTGTTCGCTGATATACTTCCGAACAAGATTAGAGTTAATAAGCTCCCAGAAAGAAGCTCCCCAGAAAGGGAAGAACGAGAGGTTGAATAACCAAATGGCGCAGAAGGCACAGACCCAGAAGGCACAGACTCCCAGGAAGACCGCTACCCAGACCGCGACCCGGAATGGCACGCCGGCCGAGGCCCGCAAGCCCAGCGGCCAGGCCCTGCAGGTCGTTGACGTCGCGGTCGGCGCCGTCCCGACGGCCGCCGATGCCGTCAAGCAGACCGTCGAGAAGGTGCGCGACACCGAGGCCCGTAACCAGGAGCTCGAGACGCTCCAGCACCAGGTCCAGAACCTGCTCGACTCCAACACCCGTCCGGCCCAGGTCGAGACGCTGAAGAGGCGCTTCAGCGACCAGGTCGAGAAGGCCGAGACCCGCGGCGGCGACGTCCGCCGTCAGGTCACCGATCAGGTCGTCGCCGAGGCCCGCAAGGCCCGCCAGCGCGTCGAGCCGGTGTACCGCGAGCGCGTCGAGCCCGTCTACAAGCAGCGGGTCGAGCCGGTCTACAAGCAGCGCATCGAGCCGACGGTGAAGAAGGTGCGCGAGCGCGTCTAGCCGCTTAGCCCGGGCCGCCGACGAGAGGCGCCGGCCCGGAGAGATCTGCTCGCATCATCCTCGCGAGCAGTAGCAGCACCCTCTCCTCCCTCGAAAACCGGGCCGCAAGGCCCGGTTTTCATTTGCCCGGACGCGGCCGGGGAGGGCCGGCGGCGCGAGGTGCCTAGAATCGGGGCCATGCCCACCAAGGAGCAGGTCAGCGAGAAGCTGCAGGCGGTCATCGACCCGGAGCTGCGCCGGAGCATCGTCGAGCTGGGGATGGTCCGCTCGATCGACATCCACGATGACGGCCGCGTCGACGTGATCGTCTCGCTCACGACCCCGGGCTGCCCGATCCGCTCCCACTTCCAGACGGCGGTGGCCGAGAACGTGTCGGAGCTCGAGGGCGTCAACCGCGTCGAGGTCGGGTTCGACGTGCTCTCCGACGGCGAGAAGGGCGAGCTGCAGCAGCGCCTCGGGCGCCCCAAGCTCCCCGATGGCGCCCTCGCCCAGGTCAAGAACGTGATCTGCGTCGCCTCCGGCAAGGGGGGCGTCGGCAAGTCGACGATGACCGCGAACCTCGCGGCCGCGCTTCACGCCGAGGGCCGCTCGGTGGGCGCGCTCGACTGCGACGTCTACGGCTACTCGATCCCGCGCATGCTCGGCGTCAACCAAAAGCCCGAGGTCTCGCCGGAGCGCAAGATCATCCCGCCCCGCTCGCCCGCGGGGCCCGTGGTGATGTCGATCGGCTTCTTCGTCGAGGAGAACGCGGCCGTCGTCTGGCGCGGCCCGATGCTCCACAAGGCCATCCAGCAGTTCCTCGAGGACGTCGCCTGGGAGGAACTGGACTACCTCCTGCTCGACCTGCCTCCCGGCACGGGCGACGTCTCGATGACGCTTGCCCAGCTCCTGCCGCAGGCCAAGATCCTCGTCGTCACCACACCCCAGCCGGCGGCCCAGAGCGTCGCCGCGCGGGCGGCCGAGATGGCCGCCAAGGTCGACCTCGAGGTGATGGGCGTGATCGAGAACATGTCCGCCTTCACCGGCCCCGGCGGCGAGCGCGTCGCCATCTTCGGCGAGGGCGGAGGCCAGCTGCTCGCCGACGACCTCGACGTGCCGCTGCTCGCCAAGGTCCCGCTCGAGGCCGATCTGCGCGAGCACTCCGACGACGGCACCCCGCTCGTCACGGCAGAGCCCGACGCGCCCGCCTCCCAGGCGATCCGCCAGGCGGCGCGCGGCATCATCGCCCAGACGCCGGTGGATCTGCCGGTGATGCAGGCGGTGGCCGCCGACGGGCCGGCCGCGGCCGCGATCAGCGGCACCGAGCTCCCGGTCGTTCAGTAGGCGCCGGGCGCGACCAGCGCGGGTCGCGTCCACCTGTTCGGTGCACAACGCCGTAATCTGGGGGCGCGGCGGACCCGGATGGAGCGGGCGCGAGGCAGTACGCCGTCAGCGAGATCTGGTTCTGATGGCCGCGGCGACACACACGAACTGGAGGCTGAGCGGATGAGCGTCAGAGGGAACTACTTCAAGATCGTTCTGCTGGTCGTGGTGAGTGCCTTGGGTCTGCTTGCCTTCGCGGCCACGGACCAAGCGAGCGCTGTCAAGCGCTGCAGCGACGTCCCCGGGTCCGGCTCGCAGGCCGGATATGACATCGAGGCGCGAGGAATGAGCTGCCGGCAGGCGAAGACGGTCGTCCGCGCCTTCACTGACGAGGTGGCGATTGGCGGGCCAGTCAAGCGGGTTGACGCGGCCGGCTACTCGTTCCGCTGCCGGACGAAGCGGATCGGCTTCGAGACCTACCGCACCAAGTGCTCGGCGAAGAGCGGAAGCAGGCGCTTGATTGCGAGCTTCACCTGGGGCTTCTGAGTCTCGATCAAGAGTCG
>DASSYK010000103.1:0-2915 GCA_035703345.1 Solirubrobacterales bacterium | reverse complement strand
TCTCGCACCCACTGCTGGGTGGCCGGGTCGGCCATGCGGTAGCGGCCGAGCAGCATCTTCTGGTCGGTGAGGGGCAGGCCGGCGATCTCCCAGCTGACGGCGAGGCGCTCGAAGAGGAGCTCCGAGCGGCGGCGCCAGGCGTCGTCCCGGGTGCTCGCCGCGGTCGCCGGGCTCTCTTCGAGCTTGGCGACCGTGCCCGGGCTGAGCGTCTCGCGCAGGGCCAGGACGTTGCCCTCGGCGTCGACGTAATCGACGGTCGCCGCCTTCTGCCGCGGCGCCCTCTTCCTCCGCTTCGCCATCAGTGGTCCCCGGCCATCGGCCGGCGGCGGCCCTGCTTGCGTTCGCCCGCGCGGCGCTTCTCCTCCAGGCGCCGCTCGCGCGAGGCGCGGGTCGGGCGGGTCGGGCGCCGACTGCGCGGCTCCGCCAGGCCGGCGGCGATCTTCTCAGCCAGCCGCCTCAGCGCCAGCTCGCGGTTGCGAGCCTGGCCGCGGGCGTCCTGGGAGACGGCGGTGACGGTTGGCCCGGCCCGGCCGACCAGGCGGTCCTTCTGGCGCTCGTCCAACGCCCGCGAGGCCTCGACGTCGAAGACCGCTTCCACCCGCGAGGCGGTCACGTTGGCGTGCTGCCCGCCCGGGCCGGAGGAGCGGCTCGTCCGCAGCTCGACCTCGGACAGCGGGATCGAGAGCCGCGCGTCGATTCTCAGCTCGTCGGCGATAGGGCGTCGACCTTCGCTGCCAGCTCGAAGTCGGCTGCGGTGAGGCCGCCCTCGGAGTGAGTGGAGATCGTCACGGTCACCTCGCTCCAGGAGATCGCCAGGTCGGGGTGGTGGTTCATCTCCTCCGCCGGCCCGACCAGGCTCTCGACGAAGCGCACCGAGCCGACGAAGTCGGCGCAGGAGAAGGTCTTGGCGATCGCATCGCCGGAGCGCTCCCAGCCCTCCAGGCCCGAGAGCCCCTCCCCTATCTCGGCATCGCTCAGAAGTGCCATCCACGGACTATGCTGCCAGGAGGCACCCGTGGACGCAACGAGCGAGCCCCACCCCACCCTCTGGCACCTCTCGCTCTCGCACTACAGCGAGAAGGTCCGCTGGGCACTCGACCACAAGCGGGCCCCCCACACCCGGCGCGCCGCGCTCGTGCCCGGGACCCACATGGCGGCGGCGATGTGGCTGACCCGGAGCGCGACCGTGACCTTCCCGGTGCTGCAGCTGGACGGGCGGAGCATCGCCGACTCGACGAGGATCATCGCCGCCCTGGAGGAGCGCTTCCCCGAGCCGCCGCTATACCCCGCCGACCCCGACGAGCGCCGCCGCGCGCTCGAGCTCGAGGACTTCTTCGACGAGGAGCTCGGCCCGCACATCCGGCTGCTCGCCTTCCACGAGCTGGGCAACGACCGCGAGCGCTTCGAAGCCGTGGTCAGGAACACGATTCCGGGGCCGCTCGGCCGCAACAGCGCCGGCGCCGTCGCCTACGCCCGCACCTTCACGGGCCTGCGCTTCGGCGTCCGCAGCGAGGAGTCGGCGGAGGTGGCCAGGGGCAAGATCGTCGCCGCGCTCGACCGCCTCGAGGCAGAGCTCGGCTCGAGCGAGCACCTGGCCGGCGAGCGCTTCAGCGTCGCCGACCTCACCGCCGCCGCGCTCTTCTACCCGCTGGTCTTGCCGGAGGAGGGCCCTCTGCCCGCGGAGGAACGCCCGCCCGAGGGCATGCAGCGCTTCCGCGCCCCGCTCGAAGGGCGCCGCGGCTACAGGTGGGTCGAGGAGACCTACCGGCGCCACCGCAAGCCGGCGCTGGCTACGGCGTGAGGACGATCTTCAGCGCCTCGCGCCGGTCGTAGAGCGCGTAGGCCTCGGCCGCATCGTCGAGCTTCATGTGGTGGGTGACGAGGGGCGATGGGTCGAGCCTGCCGCTCTCCATAAGGGCCAGGACCCGGTCGACGTGGGCGATCACGTTGGCGAGGCCGAGGCGCAGGGTGAGGCCCTTGAGCCAGGCGAGCCCGAGCGGGACCTCGCCCTTGCCGGCGTAGGCGCCGATCCCGGAGACGGTGCCGGCGTCGCGGGCGAGGCTGACCGCCATCGCCAGCGGTGCCGCGGCGCCGACCGCGTCGACGACGACGTCGGTGCCGCGCTTCCCGGTCGCCGCCCGCACGACGCGCTTGGGCTCCTCCTCGGTCAGGTGGACCGGCGTGGCGCCGAAATCGGCCGCCATCGCCAGGCGCGCCTCCACCGAGTCGATCGCGAAGACCTCGGTCGCCCCGCCCGCAAGCGCCGCCTGAACGGCGCACAGCCCCACCGGGCCCAGCCCCAGCACGGCCACCGTGTCGCCGGAGCGCATCCCGGCGTGGGCGACGGCGTGGTAGCCGGTCCCCATCACGTCCCCGGCGAAGAGGGCGACCTCGTCGCTCATCCCCTCCGGCACCCGCCGCAGGGTCACGTCGGCCCGCGGCACCAGGAGCTGGTCGGCCTGGGCGCCCTGGAGGTCGCCGAGGTTGGCGCCGTGGCCGAAGATCCGGCCGCGCTCGCAGCGGTGGTAGTCGCCGCGCAGGCAGGTGGCGCAGGTCGCGCAGGCGGTGTGGAAGCAGCCGAGCACGCGGTCGCCGACCGCGACGCGCTCGACGTCGGGCCCGGCGGCGAGCACGGTGCCGACGAACTCGTGCCCGATCGTGAACCCCGGCTCGACCGGGACCTGCCCGTGGAAGATGTGCAGGTCGGAGCCGCAGATCCCACTCGCCTCGACCCGGACCAGTGCGTCGTCGCCCGCCCCCAGCTCGGGGGCCGGCTTCTCGTCGACCCGGACCTCCCCGGGAGCCTGGAACGTCACGGCGCGCATCGCGCGGAACCGTATCTAGCCGACGGAAACGGAGGAGGTGGGCTGGAAGCGCATGTCGTTGCCGAGCGGGCTGGCGGTCTCTTCGATCCG
>DASSYK010000046.1:0-16526 GCA_035703345.1 Solirubrobacterales bacterium | reverse complement strand
ACCTCGTGGCGGGAGCCGGTGCCGAGGCCGTGGTGGAGGAAGTTCACCGCCCCCGCGGCGGCGCCGAGCACGAGCGCGTCGGCCAGGCTGGAGCCGGACGCCCGGGCCGCGACGACCGCGCCCATCATCGAGTCCCCGCAGCCCTCGCGCGAGCCCGCCTCCAGCCGCGGCGGGGTCAGCTCCCAGGCCTCGTCGCCCAGCAGCGCCAGCGCCGGGTCCCCGCCCCGCGTCACCAGCACGTTGGCGGCGCCCAGCTCGCGCAGGCGCTCGGCGGCGGCGCGCAGCAGCTCGGGCGAATCGACCGGCCCGCGCACGAACTCCGCCAGCTCCCAGTCGTTGAGCTTGACGAGGTCGGCTCCCGCCGCGGCCGCGGCCTCGAGGCGCGGCGTCGAGAGGTCGGCCATCACCGGCACCCCGGCCGCCTGCGCGTTGGCGACCAGGCTGCCGTAGGTCTCGACGGGAAGCGCGTCGCCCGGGTAGGTGTTGCAGAGGGCGAGGAGGCTGCTCTCGCGGGCGGCGATCGTGGTCGCTGCGACCAGCTCGTCGGCCTCGTGGCGCGACGGCGGACCGGCCTTCTCCTGCGCGATCATCTGACGCTCGCCCGAGCGCCGGTCGACGACGTAGCTGCCGCTGGCCTCCTGGGTGCGCACGAGGCGCAGTCCCCCCGGCAGCGTCTCCAGCAGGGGCTCGAGCACCGCCCCCGTCTCGCCGCCGATGAAGGCGCAGAGCAGCGGGTCCACCCCGAGCTCGCCGGCCATCCTGCTGAGCCAGACGCCCTGGCCCGCCGGATGGCAGTGGACCTCGTCGCCGCCGCCTCCGCGCGCCTCGATCGTCACGCCGAGCATCGGACTCGGCGCGAAGACCGCAACCCGGGGGCGCGCGTCGCTCACGCGCGGACCCTAGACCTCCTGGTAGAGGGGCCCGTCGCCGCCCTCCGGCAGCGTCAGGCGGCCGCCCTTTGCGGTGATCGCCCCGCACTGGACGCAGTTCGAGGCCGTGACGTGGACGTCGACCATGTCCGCGCCGGACTCGAGCTGGTCCTCCGGGATCTCGTAGACCTGTGCCGGGCACATCGAGACCCAGGTCTGCGCCACCTCGCGCGGCACGCGCTCCTGGATCCGGATGTGGTTCGGGGCGTCGTCGCGCGTGGCGTTGCCCGAGAGGAACACCGAGTTCAGCTTGTCGAAGATGTACTCGTTGTCCGGCTTCGGGTAGCTCTCCGAGGCCTCGCCCAGCACCATCTCGTGCTCGGCGTCGTCCTCGCTCGACCAGTGCCCGCCCGGGAAGGCGCCCTTGGTGACCGTCATCGCGCTGGCGATCGCGCCGCCGACGAAGAACCCCTTGCTGAACGGCTGGCGCATGTTGCGCGAGCGGTACAGGTCCTCCTCGATCAGGGACTTCCTGACCCGGCGCTCGTAGCTCTCGAAGTTGACCGAGTCCTGCTTCAGGGACTCCACGATGGACTCGGCGGCGTAGATGCCCGCGTGCATCGCGTAGTGGATGCCCTTGAGCTCCGGCACGTTGACCATCGAGACGCAGTCCCCGGCCATGACCATGCCGGGCACCGACAGGCGCTTCGGCATCGACCAGTAGCCGCCGGAGGGGATCGTCTTCGCGCCCCAGGCGACCCGCTTGCCGCCGTCGAGGAGCTTCTTGATGAACGGATGGGTCTTCAGCTCCTGCAGCGCGTCGTGGCAGGAGAAGGTCGCGTCGGTGTAGTCGAGCCCGACCACGAGGCCGATGCAGAGCTTGTCCTCACCCATCGGGTAGATGAAGCTGCCGCCGAACTCGTTCCACCTGGCGCCCTTGCGCAGCGGCCAGCCCATCGTGTGGATCACCCGGTCGAGGGGCTCGGAGATCTCCCAGACCTCCTTGACGCCGAGCTCCCAGCGCTGTGGCTCGGAGCCGTGGAGGTCGAAGTAGTCCAGCGCCGCGCCGGTGAGGTGCCCAAGGGTCCCCTCGGCCAGCACCGTCGCCTTGGCGACGACGTCCGAGCCGGGCTCGAAGTTGCCGAGCTCCTGACCCTCCTTGCCGCGGCCCTTGTCGCCGGAGCGGATGCCCCGCACGATGCGGTCCTCGACCAGCAGCTTGTCCGCCGCGGTCTCGGAGAGCACGTAAGCGCCCAGCTCCTCCGCCTTCTCCTGGAGGAAGCGGCCGAGCTTCGCCACCGAGGTGACGTAGTTGCCGTGGTTCCGGAAGTTCGGCGGCATCGGCTTCAGCGGCAGCGCCGCCTTCTTGGTCAGCAGGTAGACCGCGTCCTTCTCGACCTCCTGGTAGACCGGCCAGTCGGAGGGATCGAGGTCGGGGAACAGCTCCTGCATGGCCGAGGGCCGCATGTTGGCCCCCGAGAGCAGGTGCGCCCCCGAGGTCTTGCCCTTCTCGATCACCGCCACCGGCACCTCGCCCAGCCTCTCGGCCAGCTCGGGCTCCCCCTCCAGGAGCTGGCCCAGCCTGACGGCGCAGGCGAGGCCCCCGGGCCCGCCGCCGACGATCGCCACACCGACCTCGATCCGCTCCTCCTCGGGATCCGTGATCCCGGTGACGAACTCCTCAGCCGGGTTGACCGGCGGCGGGAACTCCGACGGCGCGTGTCCCATCAGCCGCCCTTCTTCGCCTTGATCGCCTCGGTGAGCTTGGGCATGATCTTGTGCAGATCGCCGACCACGCCGAAGTCGCAGAACTCGAAGATCGGCGCGTTCTGGTCCTTGTTGATGGCGAGGATGTTCTCGGAGTTCTGCATGCCCACCTTGTGCTGGATCGCGCCCGAGATCCCGGCGGCGAGATACAGCTTCGGCGCGACGGTCTTGCCCGTCTGGCCGATCTGGGCGGCGTAGGGGTACCAGCCGGCGTCCACGACCGCTCGGGTCGCGGCCACCGCGCCGCCCATCGCATCGGCGAGCTGCTCGGCCAGCTCGAAGTTCTCCTTCTGGCCCAGCCCGCGGCCGCCGCCGACGAGGATGTCGGCGTCCTCGATGTTCACGTCGGCGCCCCGCTGCTCGCCCCGCGTGACCATCTTGGCCTTTGTCGACCACTCGGAGAGCTCCACCTCGACGTCCTCGACCTCGGCGGTGCCGCCGGTCTCGTTCTCGTCGAACGCGTTGAGCCGGCCGATGATGATCCCCGGCTCGGAGACGTAGCCGACGTCCGCGATCTGCGAGTCCTGGAGGATCGGGCGCTCGGCCACGAGCTTGCCGTCCCGGACGTTGACCGCGGTGACCTCCATCGTGACGCCGGCGTTGAGGCGGGCGGTGAGGCCGGCCCCGATCTCGAATCCGAGCAGGCCGCCGCCGAACAGGGCGTAGGAGATGTCGTTGTCGGTCATCACCTTCGCCATCACGTCGACGATCGGCTGAGCCAGGCCCTCCGGCGCGCTCTTGGCGCGGTAGACCTTGGTGACGCCGTACTTGCCGAGACCGGCGGCGGCGTCATCGGCGACTTCGCCGACGACCACGGCCGAGGCCTCGGTGCCCAGCTCGCCGGCCAGCTTGGCGGCCTCGGAGAGGGCGCCGAGCGAGTTCTTGTTGAAGTTGCCCTCGTCGTCGTGGAGGGTGTAGACCAGGATGCCTGCCATCTAGATCAGCTTCCTTTCGTCGAGCCAGGCGACGATCTTCTCGACCGTCTCGTTCGTGTCCTCGTCCTCGATGATCTCGCCGGCCTCCTTGGCGGGCGGGGCCTTGAGCTCGAGCACGGTCGTCTGTGAGCCCTCGGTGCCGACCTGGCCGGCCTCGATGCCCACGTCGCCGATCGCCTTGGTGTCGAGCGGCTTCTTCTTCGCGCCCATGATCGCCTTGAGGCTCGGGTAGCGCGGCTCGTTGATCGCGTCGCCGACGCTGATCACGGCCGGAAGCTCCACCTCGACGGTGTCGTAGCCGTACTCGGCCTGGCGCTCACAGGTGAGCTTGTCGCCGGCCACGTCCATCTTGATCACCTGCGTCAGCGAGGGCATCTTCAGGTGGTCGGCCACGACGGCGCCGATCGTGTAGCACTCGCCGTCATCCGACTGCTGGCCAAGCAGCACGAGGTCGGGGCCCTCGGACTCGAGCACCTTCGCCAGGGCGTAGCCCGTGGCGCAGACGTCGGAGTTCTCGAGCGCCGCGTCGGTGAGGTGCACCGAGCGGTCGGCGCCCAGCGCGACGGCCTTGTGCAGGGCGCGGACGGCGCTGTCGGGGCCCATCGTCACGGCGACGATCTCCTCGACGTCGCTACCGCCCTCCTTCACCTGCATGGCCGCCTCGAGGGCGTGGGTGTCGAAGGGGTTCAGGTTCTTCTCTCCGGAGCGGTCGAGCCGCTTGGTCTCCGGATCGATCCGCTTGTCGACAGCGGCGTCCGGGACCTCTTTGACCAGCACGCAAATCTTCAAAGTCAGGTCCTCCTTGGGGAGTGGCGGCGCGGGATATTACCCATATCGGCTGGTTGACTGACCAGTCAATCGGAGGTGGCGCCCGGCGCGGCCTCCGGACCGGTCGGGCGATGCCCCACAGCCTTAGTGCCCCACACGCTAACGGTCCGCACCGCTTCCGATCGTCTCCTCGAGGCCGCGCCTGCCGTTCGCGAAGACCCGGCCGAAGAGCACCGACATCAGCGGGCTGAACAGCCGGCGCGCTCCCTTGAGCTCCAGGCGCGCGTCGTAGGTGAGGACGCTGCCGCCGCCCGAACCCGCCGCGATGGACATCGTGTCGGTGACGATCGCGGCGCCGGTCTCGGCGACCAGCACGACCCGGCGCGGCCGCTCGTACTCGGTGATCTCGTAGGCGAACGGGCTCTCGCGGCCGGCGAAACGGACGATCAGCTCGAAGCGCGAGCCGAGCCCGACCGGGCCGTCGCCGAGCCGGCGGGCCGAGACGGTCCCGGGGTCCCACTCGGCGGCGTTGCTGAACTCGGCCATGTAGTCGAAGAGCTCGGCGGGATCCATCGCCGAGCTCACCGTGTCCACGTTGTGCGGCATCGCGATTCCTTCCTTTCGTTTTCGCCCTCTCTTACGCAGGGCGGGAGCGATCGGATCTCGGGCGGCTGCGATGCTGCCGGGATGCGGCGCCGGCCCAAGATCGCCGTGCTTGCGGCGATGGGTCTCGCCGCCGTCGCGCTCGTAGCCTACGGAGTGCGCTCGATCCTCTTCGACGACGAGTCCGAACCGGTCTCCGCCGGGGAGGCGGCGGGAGGCCTCGAGCTGGCCGGGGGCGAGGCGCGGCGGGTGAACGGGGCTCCGGTTCCCCCCTCCGGCGCCTACGAGTACGCGACCGAGGGGGAGGAGCGCCTGGAGGCCTTCGTCAGCGCGACCCACGCCTACCCGGAGCTGACCACCATCACCGTCTCGCGGGGCGGGTGCGGGGTCCTGATGCGCTGGATCCCGCTCGAGCAGCGCCAGAGCGAGTGGGACCTCTGCCCGGGGCGCGAGCGCTGGGGGCTGGCGAGCCTGTTCGAGATCCACGAGTTCTTCGGCCAGCGGGACGAGCGCACGTACGAGTGCGTGGACGGAGTCGCGTTCCAGCCGGCGGGCCGCTGGAGCTATCGCTGCGGGTTCGAGTCGCGGACGGACGCCTTCGAGGGCCGCGTGCTGGGCACTGAGACCGTCATGGTGGGCGGGCGGCGGGTGAGGACGCTCCACGTGCTCGAGACCGACTCGCTGAGCGGAGAGGAGGAGGGCTCGGGGAGCGTCGAGACCTGGTACAGGCGCGACGGCCTGCTCGTCCGGCGCGTCGCCACGACCCGTGACCGCACGCCGGTGCCCGGAGGCACGGGGACCTACAGCGAGCGCTACGAGCTGCGGCTGGTCTCGCTGCGGCCGCTGCGCTGAGCGGGCGGCCCGCTCAGCCGGGCGGGTGCTCGGGTCAGGCCGTGGCCTTCTCGCCCACGGCGCCGCGGACGAACTCGACGATCTCGTCGGTGGGCGCGCCGGGCGTGAAGACCTGGCCGATTCCAAGCTTCTTCAGCTCTGGAATGTCGTCGGCGGGGATCGTGCCCCCGACCGTGATCACGACGTCGTCCGCGCCCTGCTCGCGCAGCAGCTCGACGACCCGCGGGACCAGGGTCATATGGGCCCCGGAGAGGATCGAGAGGCCGACCGCGTCGGCGTCCTCCTGGATCACGGTCTCGGCGATCTGCTCGGGCGTCTGGTGCAGGCCCGTGTAGATCACCTCCATGCCCGCGTCGCGCAGGGCGCGCGCGATGATCTTGGCGCCGCGGTCGTGGCCGTCGAGGCCGGGCTTGGCCACGACGATGCGGATCTTCCTGTCTGGTGCGTCAGCCATTGTTCGCCCGCGATGGGGCTTAACCGTAGTCGAATACGAAGTTTCTACGATGTCCGATGGAAATGGTTTATAGGACACTCCTTTTAGGAAAAGTCAAGCAGGAGGCTTCCAACGATGTACGACGTGCTCTATCTGGCCTATAGGGATGGCGCCGAGCACCGCTCCGTGGTCGCCAGCGGCCTCGACCGCGAGGCGGCTTGCGCGCTGGCCCGCACCGAGGCGCGCAAGCGCAACGCGGGACGGATGTTCCTGGCGGGATCCGAGCCCGGACCGATCGGCGACGTGGTGCTGATCGTCGAGTCCGAGATCCAAGCGGCCTAGCGGCCCCCACCCGACGCTCCCGATCGGCGTCTCGGCGCCGAATGGTGTCCGCGCACGCCGCCGCCTGCTGGCGCTGCGACGCGCCGGCGCGGCAGGTGGCCCCTAGAAGACCGGCGACTCGGTGTAGCGCCCGAACACTTCCTGCAGGGCGGCGACCATCTCGCCCTCCGACACGCGCGCCCGCGCGCAGTCGAGGAAGTGAGGCATCAGGTTCGCGTCGGTGGCCGCCGCGGCCTTGAGGTCGGCCAGCGTCCGCTCGACCGCGGCCGAGTCCCGGCGGGCCCTGGTCGCCTCGAGCCTGCCGGTCTGCTTGCGCTCCAGCTCGCGGTCGATCTTCAGGGTCGGGATCTCGTCGTCGCCGGTCTGGACGTAGTCGTTGACCCCGACGACGATCCTCTGCCTGGAGTCCACCTCCTGCTGGTACCGGAACGAGGCGTCGGCGATCTCCCGCTGCGGGAAGTTCTGCTTGATCGCGTCGACCATGCCGCCGAGCTCGTCGATCCGCGCGAAGTACCGGTACGCGGCCCGCTCCATCTCGTCGGTCAGCGTCTCGATGAACCAGGCGCCCCCGAGCGGGTCGATCGTGTTGGTGACCCCCGACTCGTGCGCGATCACCTGCTGGGTGCGAAGCGCGATCCGCACGGCCTCCTCGGTCGGCAGCGCGAGGGCCTCGTCGTAGGAGTTGGTGTGCAGTGACTGGGTCCCCCCCAGGACGCCGGCCAGCGCCTCGATCGTCGTCCGGACGATGTTGACGAGCGGCTGCTGGGCGGTCAGTGATACGCCCGCCGTCTGCGTGTGGAACCGCATCCGCATCGAGGCCTCGTTGCGGGCGCCGTAGGTGTCTCGCATCTCCTTCGCCCAGATGCGGCGGGCGGCGCGGTACTTCGCGATCTCCTCGAAGAAGTCGATGTGGGCGTTGAAGAAGAACGAGAGGCGCGGCGCGAAGTCGTCGACGCCGAGGCCGCGCTCGATCGCCTGCTCGACGTAGGTGAAGCCGTCCTTGAGCGTGAACGCCAGCTCCTGCTGGGCCGTCGAGCCGGCCTCGCGGATGTGGTACCCCGAGATCGAGATCGGGTGCCAGCGCGGCATGTTCTCGGTCGACCATTCGATCATGTCGCCGACGAGGCGCATCGCAGGCTCGATCGGGAAGCACCACTCCTTCTGGGCGATGTACTCCTTGAGGATGTCCGTCTGAATCGTGCCGCCGAGCTTCTCGGGCGGGACGCCCTGCTCCTCGCCGACGCAGACGTAGAAGGCGAGCAGGATCGCCGCAGGGGCGTTGATGGTCATCGAGGTCGTGACCCTGTCGAGGGGGATCCCCTTGAACAGGTCGAGCATGTCGTCGAGCGTGTCGACCGCGACGCCCTCCACCCCGACCTCGCCGAGGCTGCGCCCGTGTGAGGAGTCGAGGCCCATCAGGGTCGGCATGTCGAACGCCGTCGAGAGGCCCGTCTGCCCGTGGTCGAGCAGGTAGCGGAAGCGCTCGTTGGTCTCCTCCGCCGTACCGAAGCCGGCGAACTGGCGCATCGTCCAGAGGCGGCCGCGGTACATCGAGGGGTAGATGCCGCGGGTGAAGGGGAACTCGCCCGGGTAGCCGATCTCCGCCTCGGGCTCGGACCCGGCGCGTTCATCCTCGGTGTAGAGCGGCTTGACCGGCTCGCCCGAGATCGTCTCGAACAGCGCCTCCCGCTCCTCGAGCCGCGCGTAGACCTCCTGCATCCACTCGTGCGCGCGGCGGCGCGCTTCGGGCTCCACGGCCATGGCCCGCAGTTTACGGCGGTTCGCAGGCGTCCCCCGGGCTACCGCTGCCGCATCGTGCGGAAGCGCCGGCGCTCGCGCCGCCGCCGGACCACGGAGCGGCTGTAAGTGCCGATCGCCGCGGCGACGGCCGTGGCGCCCGCGACCGCCAGCTTGCGGCCGAGCCGCTCGAAGCGCATCACCTGCCACCCCTCGGCCTTGGCGATCTCCAGCAGCGCCTGGTCGGGGTTCACGACGACGGGGTTTCCGACCGCGCGCAGCATCGGCAGGTCGCTGGCCGAATCCGAGTACGCGTATGAGGCGGCGAGGTCGATGCCGTGCTCCTCGGCGTAGCGCTGCATCGCCTCGACCTTGCCCGCGCCGTAGACGAACGGCCCCTCGAGGGCGCCCGTGTAGTTGCCATCCGCGCCGACCGCGTACGACGTCCCGATTCCCCCCTCCATGTTCAGGACCTGCGCGAGCTGGCGGACGATGTCGTTTCCGGCGGCGCTGACGATGAACGTCGCGCGGCCCTCGTCCTGGTGGTGGTGGACCTCGTCCAGCATCTGCGGGTAGATCCGGGGCAGGATCCCAGCCAGGACCTCGGGTCCCAAGCGGTGGATCTCGCGGGCGGGGACGCCCTCGAACGTCTCGCGCGCGACCTTGAGCAGCTCCTTGGTCTCGTCGTCCGTGGCGCCGCGGAGGCGGTAGCGGACGTGGTCGCGGCCCCAACGCGCGAGCTGGCGCCGCGAGACGAGGCCGTGGTTCCCGGCCACGCGCGCGAACACCATGCCGCTTGACCCCGCCATCAGGGTCTTGTCCAGATCGAAGAAGGCACCAGCCACCGCCGGCCTCTCCGCTTCGCGACCGGGGCCGGCGGGTGAGAGCACCTTCGGGGTGGTCACCCTGAGCCGCTAGGCGCCGTTGACTTCGAGCACGATCGCGTCGCCCTGGCCGCCGCCCGAGCAGATCGCGGCGACGCCGAGGCCGCCGCCGCGGCGCTGGAGCTCGTGGATCAGGGCGCCGACGATGCGGGCGCCGGAGGCGCCGATCGGGTGGCCGAGGGCGATCGCCCCGCCGTTGACGTTGACCTTCTCCTCGTCGACGCCGAGCATCCGCACGGAGTTGATCGCGACCGAGGCGAAGGCCTCGTTGATCTCCCAGAGGTCGACCTCCTCGGGGGACTTGCCGATCTTCTCCAGCGCCTGCTTGGCGGCGTTGGCGGGAGTGCGCGGGAGGTAGGGGAAGTCATCCGCGACCTGGCCGTAGCTGAGGATCGTCGCGGCGGGCGTCTTGCCGTTCTTGGAGGCCCACTCCTCGGAGGCGACGACGACGGCCGCGGCGCCGTCGTTGACTCCCGGCGAGTTGCCCGCCGTGTGGGTCGCGTCCTCGCCGCCGACCGCCTTCAGCTTCGCGAGCGTCTCGAGGTTCGTGTCGGGGCGAATCCCTTCGTCCGCCTCGACCACCGTCTCGCCCTTGCGGCCCTTCACGGTGACCGACACGATCTCGTCGGCGAGCCGGCCCTCCTCCGTCGCCTTGTGGGCGAGCTCGTGCGAGCGGACCGCGAAGCGGTCCATGTCGGGACGGGTGATCTCGAGCTCGTTGCCGACCTCGCTCGCCTCGTTGATCATCTGCTTGTGGGTGAAGGGGTTGGTGAGCCCGTCGTGGGTCATCGCGTCGATGGCGGTGACGTCGCCCATCCGGAAGCCGAAACGGGCGCCGGGCAGCAGGTAGGGGGCCTGGCTCATCGACTCCATGCCGCCGGCGACGCCGATCTCGAGGTCGCCGGCGCGGACGGCCTGGTCGGAGATGCCGATCGAGCGCATGCCGGAGGCGCAGACCTTGTTGACGGTCTCCGACGGGACCTCCTTGGGGATGCCGCCCTTGATCTGGGCCTGGCGCGAGGGGATCTGACCCTGGCCGGCCTGCAGGACCTGGCCGTAGACGACGCCCTGCACCTGGCCGCCGTCGACGCCGGCGCGCTCGAGCGCCTCGCTGATCGCGGTCCCGCCGAGGTCGGTCGCGTCGAGCGGGGCGAGGCCCCCGCCCATCTTTCCGAAGGGGGTCCGGGCGGTGGAGAGAATGACCGTCTTCGACATCTGCACCTTTCGTCGGGCCGCGCGTCGGCGTGGCGCATTCGAGTACGGCCGGGAACGATAGCCGGGGGGCGCCGGCGGCCGCTCCGCCCCGGGAGGGGGCACGGACGCGCTCGGTAGGCTGCTGGCCCCGTGCAGGTCGCCGTCGCCGACACACCCTTGTCCGAGCTCGATTCGGACCTCGTCGCCGTCTTCGTTTTCGACGGCGACGGGCTTCCCCCCGAGCTGGCCGAGGCGCGCGGCGCGGCGGACGTCAAGGGGGGATTCCGCAAGCAGGAGCTGATTCACCCCGAGCGCCCGGAGCGCGTGCTCGTGGTGGGGCTCGGAGACCGCGACGACTTCAGCGCGGAGCGCGCGCGGGTCGCCGCGGCGATCGCCGCCAAGAGCGCGGCCGCCCACCGGGCCGGATCGCTGGCCCTGGTCCTCCCCGACGCGGGAGAGCCCGAGACGGCCGCCGCCGCGCTCGTCGAGGGCGCGATCCTGGCGAGCTACCGCTTCGAGCGCTTCAAGTCCTCGGCCGGCGACGACGACGAGCCGCAGGGGCGCGTCGAGGAGCTGACGCTCGTGACCGGCGCCGACGTGGACGCCGCCGCCCAGGTCGCCCGGGTCGCCAGCGAGGCCGCCAACCGGGCCCGCGAGCTCCAGGACCTGCCGTCCAACTTCGTCACCCCGAGCCACCTCGCCGAGCGCGCGCTGGAGCTGGCCGTGGCCCACGACGGCCTCAGCTGCGAGGTGATGGACCGCGACGAGATCGTCGAGCGCGGGATGGGCGGCCTCGAGGCCGTCTCGAAGGGCAGCGACGAGCCGCCGAAGCTGATCGTGCTGCGCCACGAGCGCCCCGGGCCGCTGCTGGGGCTGGTGGGCAAGGGCGTCACCTTCGACACGGGCGGGATCTCGATCAAGCCGGCGGCCTCGATGCACGAGATGAAGATGGACATGTCGGGCGCCGCCGCGGTGATCGAGGCGATGGGCGCGATCGCGGAGCTCGGCCTCGACGTCAACGTCGTCGCGGTGGTCCCCTCCACCGAGAACATGCCGAGCGGCCACGCGGTCAAGCCGGGCGACATCATCACCCAGCTCAACGGCAAGACGGTCGAGGTCAACAACACGGATGCCGAGGGCCGGCTGATTCTCGCCGACGCGCTCGCCTACGCGGTCGAGCTCGGCGCCGAGCGGATCGTGGAGCTCTCGACGCTCACCGGCGCGGTCCTGATCGGCCTCGGCTCCACCTACGCCGCCCTGATCTCGAACGACGACGATCTCGCCGAGGCCGTCCAGGCCGCCGCGGAGCGCAGCGGGGAGCTGGCCTGGCGGCTGCCGCTGCACGAGGAGTACAAGCAGCTCACGAAGGGCAAGGTCGCCGACCTCACCAACGCCGCCTCGAAGCGCAAGGCGGGGACGATCTACGCCGGATCGTTCCTCGAGGAGTTCGTGGACGAGCGCCCCTTCGCGCACCTCGACATCGCCGGCACCGGCTGGGACGTCGGCCGCGAGTACGTCGGCAGCGGCCCGACCGGGTACGGGGTCAGGCTCCTCGTCGATCTCGCCCGCAACGTCTAGACCGCGAGCAGGCGCAGCAGCCGCCGCGCCAGGACGCGGTCGCCCTCGATCCGGACCCGGCCCTTCGCCAGGCGGCCCAGCGCCGTGCGGCCGCGCGACCGGCGCGGGTCCGGGACTCCGTGGAGGCGGCCCCCGAGCACCGGCACCGTCGCGAAGTGGACGATGTCGGGCAGGCTGCCTGCGATCACGAGGTCGGGCCTGCGCAGGTCGCCGTCCTCGACGATGACGGCGTGCGAGCGGAAGCTGATCCGCAGCGGCGAGTACCCCTCGCTGAAGCGGAAGACGACGCGGCCGCGCATGCGCTCACCCAGCTCGGGCTCGCGCGCGATGCCGCGCTCGACCAGTCCGAAGATGCTCGGCGCCACGCCGTCTTCGACCATTCGGCCGAGCCGCACCTCGGGGCCCGCGCGCCCGTCTTGATCAGCCATGGGGCGATCGTAGGATGCTCTGCGCGATGAGCGCCCCGAGCCTCCGCCCGATCTTCTTCGCGTTCGCCGGCCTTGCGCTGATCGCCGGGCTGCTGCTGTTCGCGGGAGCCGACGACACCGCCGACTGGTTCTCCTGGACGATCCTGCCGCCGCTGAGCGCCGCTGCGCTGGGCGCGTACTACGGGGCGGCGTTCGCCCTGCTGCTGGCAGCCGCGCGCTCGCCGAGCTGGGCGGGGGCGCGTCCCATCGCCTACCCCGTGCTCGCGATCGCCACGATCCTGCTCGCGATCACCCTGATCCACCTCGACAAGTTCGACATGGACAGCCTCTTCGGGATCTTCTGGCTCTGCGCCTACATCGTCGCCCCGCCGCTCCTGCTGGTGGGGATCCTGCGCGAGCGCGGCGGGGACGGCGAAGCGGGTGGTGGCGCGCGCCGGCTTCCGGCCGGGCTGCGGGCCGCGCTGGCCGCCGAGGGCGCCGTGATGCTGGCCGCCGCGGCGCTGATGCTCCTGGCGCCCGACAGCGCCGCGGACCTCTGGCCGTGGGCCCTGACCCCGCTCACCTCGCGCGCGCTCGGCGCGTTCACGCTGGGCGTCGCGCTCGTCGCGCTGATGGTCGTCCGCGACGACGCGCTCGTGCTCTTCCGCGGCACGGCGGCCGCCTACACCGCCCTTGGCCTGCTGCAGCTGCTCGCGGTGGCGCTCCACAACGGCGACCTCGGCGATGACGGGCTCGCCAACGGGCTGTACATCGCGTTCTGCGGCGCGATCGCGGCGACCGGCGCCTACGGCGTGATCGCCGCCAGGGCCTCGTCGCGCTCGTAGAAGGCATCGACGCGGGCGCCGACCCCGCCCTTCATCGTCCAGACGTGCGCGTAGCTGGCGTCCACCTCGACGCTGGAGCCGCGGCCGACCGCCGTCAGGTGGATGAAGACGGCGAGCCTGTCCCCCGCCCCGCGCGTCTCGACGATCTCCTGCTCGAAGGACTCCCACGACGCCAGGAACTCGGTGAGGAAGGCGCGGATGGAGTCCCGCCCCACGTAGTGGCCGCCGGCGTCCGGCAGGGCGCCGCTCTCGTGCCACTCCGCGTCCTCCGCCAGGGCGTCCATCGCGGCGTCGATGTCGCCGCGGTTCAACGCCTCGTAGGAGGCGACGACGATGTCTACCCCGGTTCCCTCCGGATCGCCGGCCATACCGGCAAAGCTACCCCTACGCCTCCATGATCATGCAGGTGGTCGACGCGTGTGCGAGGAGCTTGCCGCTCCCGGCCGCGACGAGCCGCGCCTCCGCGGTGGCCTGACGCCGGCCGCGGTGGACCACCTCGGCCTCCGCGCGGACGGTGCCGGTGTCGCGCGTGACCGGGCGGACGAACTTCGCCTCGAGCGTCAGCGTCGTATAGGCGGCGCCCTGCGGCAGCGTCGTGTGCACGGCGCACCCCAGCGCCGAGTCGAGCAGGGTCGAGGCCCAGCCCCCGTGCACGACGCCGATCGGGTTGTAGTGCTCCTCCCCGGGGTCTCCGGTGAAGGCGACACGGCCCTCGGCGATCTCCAGCGGCGCGAAGCCCATGGTCACCGCGATCGGCGCCGGCGGGATCCTGCCGTCGCGCAGCGCGCGCATGTAGTCGATCCCGCTGAGCCCCGCCCCCTCCGCCGCCGACGCGAGCGGGTCCTGCCAGACCCGCTCGCGCCGGCGCGTGGACTCGGGCATCCGCTCGGCGAACCGCCGCGCGGACTCCTCGGCGCCCGCCGGAACCGGTTCCGCGAGAGCGCTCACCGGCGCCGGCCCCGCGGGCGCGCGGCGTACGGACGTGCCCGGCGGATGGGGTACTGCAAATCGGCGAGGATCTCCTCCTGGGTGATCCGGACCTTCGCGGGCTCCAGCTTGAAATCCGTCAGCTTGCTCATCGTGGCCTTCTTCCATCTGGGTTTCGTGAAGCAACCTTGGTTGACGCAAAGCTACCAGGGTCGGTTGCGTCAAACAACCCACTGTGCGAGAATCACACACGTGCTTCGCAACGACTACGAAGGCCAGATCTGCGCGCTGGCGCGCTCGCTGGAGCTGATCGGCGAGCGCTGGACGCTGATGGTGATCCGCGAGGTGTTCCTCGGCCGCCGCCGCTTCGGCGAGATGCAGGAGAACCTCGGGATCGCGCGCAACGTGCTCTCCAACCGCCTGCAGCGGCTGGTCGACGCGGGCATCCTCGAGAAGCGGCCCTACAGCGAGCGCCCCCTGCGCGAGCAGTACTACCTGACCGAGATGGGCCTGGACCTCTGGCCGACCATCGTCACCCTGACCCATTGGGGCGACAAGTACATCCCCCTCCCCGGCGGCCCGCCGATGATCCTTCGCCACAGGGGCGAGTGCGGCGGCGTCATCAACGACCGCCGCATCTGCGAGCGCTGCGGCGCGGAGGTGACGGTGCGCGAGGCGATCGCCACCGAGGGCCCCGGCCTCAAGCCCGCCCTGGCCGAGCTGGCAGGCGCCAAGGCCTAGCGCCCCGCGAGCTAGCATCGCCCGCTTGCCCTGAAAGCGAGCGTAGGAGGGAAAGCATGAGAGAGAGGCTCTTCAAGAGTCGCCGCGGCGGCGTGCTGCTGGTCGCGGGCGCCATCCTCGGCGCCGTCGTCGCCGGGCCGGGGGCGGTCGTCGCCCAGAAGGCGATGACCAACCTGACCGTGACCAGCGCCGACAAGCGCTACATCAAGCGCGGCGAGACGGTCGCGGCCGGCAAGACGGTCGAGACGAAGATCGACAAGTTCACGAGCTCCACGTTCAGCCCGATCGCGTCCACGAAGCTGAATGCCCCCGGCGTGGGCTGGCTCGTCGTCAACGCGACGCTCTCGGCCAAGGACGACACCACCACCCCCGGCGACGGAAAGCTCCAGTACCGCCTCGCCGTCAACGAGACGCCGCTCACGACGCAGGCCACGTCCTACGAGCTGCTGTTCCCGCACGGCCTCGAGGAGCGCCAGAACGGCGCGCTCACGGGCGTGATCAAGACAACGGCCAAGGGCGCGTACACGGTGCAGCTCCAGGCCCAGGAGGCCGCGCCCGGCACGGGCTCGACGATCCTCGGCCGCAACGTCAGCGTGCAGTTCGTGCCCAAGGGCAAGCTGCCGAAGACGACGAAGACGAAGAAGCCCGCCGCCTAGCCACGGCGACGGAATCCGGATCAGCGCGACGCGCCCGCCCCCGGCGGGCGCGTCGCGTTTTCGGGGGGTGGCGCGCGCGCCCGTCCCCATATGGGGGCGGGCGGCAGGCACTCCGGCTGTGGTTGACTCCCGCCCCGAATGGACTTCGAGCTCTCCGACGAGCAGCGGCTCCTCCGCGACACGGTCCGCGACTTCGCGCGCCGGGAGGTCGCCCCCGTCGCCGAGGAGCTCGACCGCACGAAGTCGTTCCCCTACGAGCTGGTCGCCAAGATGGGCGAGCTCGGCCTGATGGGCATCCCCTTCCCCGAGCAGTACGGCGGCGGCGGGGCCGACACCCTCTCCTACGCGCTCGCGGTCGAGGAGCTGACCCGCATCGACTCCTCGGTCGCGATCACGATGGCCGCCCACACCTCGCTCGGGACGATGCCCATATACCTCTGGGGAACCGACGAGCAGAAGGACGACTGGCTGCCGCAGCTCACGAGCGGGTCGAAGCTCGCGGCGTTCGGCCTGACCGAGCCCGAGGCCGGCTCGGACGCCGGGAACACCAAGACGACGGCGAGGCTCGACGGCGGCGAGTGGGTCGTGAACGGAACCAAGCAGTTCATCACCAACTCGGGCACCGACATCTCGGGCTGCGTCACGATCACCGCCGTCACCGGCGCCGGCGACGGGCGCCCCGAGATCTCCAACATCATCGTCCCCAACGGCACCCCCGGCTACGAGCCCGGCGAGCCGTACCGCAAGATGGGCTGGAACGCCTCCGACACGCGGCCGCTGACCTTCGACGACTGCCGCGTCCCGGAGGGCAGCCTCCTCGGCCGGCGCGGGGACGGCTTCAGGCAGTTCATGCAGATCCTCGACGGCGGCCGCATCGGCGTCGCCGCGATGGGGGTCGGACTCGCCCAGGGCGCGCTCGACGAGGCGATCGCCTATGCCAAGGAGCGCCGCGCCTTCGGCAAGCCGATCTCCAGCTTCCAGGCGATCC
>DASSYK010000033.1:0-6063 GCA_035703345.1 Solirubrobacterales bacterium | reverse complement strand
GAGGCGGTCGTGGTCGTTTGCGAACGCGTGGCCGGCGCCCTCGTAGAACTCGAAGGCCGCATCGACTCCGGCCTCCTGCAGCTCGGCCTCCAGCGCCTTGGCAGCGTCGACCGAGACGAAGTCGTCGCTGGTGCCGAAGTGGCCCAGGACCGGTCCCTCGATCTTCGAGAAGTCCGGCTTGCCGTGAGGCATCACGTAGTAGTAGGTCACCGCCGCCCCGATCTCGGGCGTCTCCGCCGCGGCCCAGACGGCGAGGCCTCCCCCGGCGCAGAAGCCCACGGACCCGATCTGCCCGTTGCATTTCGGATGCTCGAGCAGGTGCTTGACCGCTCCGCGCATCTGCTTCACCGCCTTGTCCATGTTCAGCGCCATCAGCTTCTGCTGGGCCTCGTCCGGCTGCTCGGTCGTGTCCCCCTCGAAGAGATCGGGCGCGAGCGCGACGAATCCCTCCTCGGCGAACCGGTCGGCCATCTTTCGCATGCTGTCGTCGAGGCCCCACCACTCGTGGATCACGATCACTCCGGGGCCCTCCACGTCCGGCTCGGCCAGGTAGCCCCTACCGGTGCCTCCGTTCGCCTCGAACTCAACCTCACCCATCAGCTCTCCTCCTCGTCCTGTTTCGCCAGCTCCTCTGACAGCGCCCACCCGACGGCGACGCCGACCATCATCCCCATGCGCGCCTCCTCGGCGAGCATCGAGCGCACGGCCGTAAGCCGGTCCTCCTCGCCCGGGACCGTGGCGGCCTTCAGCACCTCGGCCTCGTGCGACTCGCCGAACCAGCCGCCGGCGCTGAGCGCCTCCGCGAGCACGCGCTGGAGCCCGGGCGCCGCCCGGGCGACGGCACGCTCGATCTCGCCGAACCCTTCGCGATCGCTGAGCGCGTCGACGGCGGCGTTGACCTGCTCGTCCGAATAGGGGCCGCGGGGCACCGCCGGAACATACCGGGACGGCCCTGACTCACTAGCCGCGGCGCCGCTCCCACATGTGCACGGCGCCGTAGTCCCGGTAGCCGAGCCCGGCGTAGACGGGGGCGCCGAGCTTCGTCGCCTGGAGCGTCGTCGTCTCCAGGCCGGCGTCGCGAGCTTCCCGCAGGGCGCGGGAGAGCAGCCGGCCGGAGATGCCCCGGCCCCGCGCCTCGGGCAGGGCGGCCACCCAGGCCACGAGCGCGTCGGTCCCGACGGGCAGGATCGCGAGGGTCGCGACGTCCTCACCGCCGAGGCGGGTGAAGTAGATCCGCATCCCGGGAACGACCGCGCGCTCGACCGCCACGAACTCGCCGGGCGGGAAGCCGTAGGCGATCTCGTTGATCGCGGCCATCGCCGCGTAGTCGCCGCGCTCCACGAGCTCCTCCTCCGGGTCGGGGTCCGGCTCGCGCAACTCGCTCAGCCCCATCCCCATGTCCCGGGGCTGCGCGTCGTCGAGGTGGCCGGCGCGCTCGAGCGCCGCCGCCGTCTCGGTGTCGTCCTCCGGGACCCAGACCGTCCACGCCCGCACGCCGGCCTCCTCGTAGGCGGACGCGATCTCGCCGAGGGAGGCGATCAGCGCATCGCCGTCGCGGTAGAAGACCGAGTTGAACACCGAGCGCTCGGGCGCGATCGGCACGATCGCCGCCAGGACGTCGTCGCGCTCCCAGACGCCGCCGCCGGAGCCCTCCGCCAGCACGCGCCAGGACGGCGGCTGGCCGGCCCGGATCAGCGCCCTCCACTCGCTCTCGTCCGCCGGGACCCCCATCGGCCGGCGCCTAGCGCTTGCGCGCGATCGTGATCCCGTCCGCCATGCCCAGCATCGCGACCTCGATCCGGTCGTCGGCGGCGAGGCGGTCGTTGAGCTCGGCGACGGCGGCCGCCCCCTCGTCGCCCTCCGGCGGGTCGAGGATCCGCCCGCCCATGAAGACGTTGTCGAGCAGGATCAGGCCGCCGGGGCGCAGCAGGCGCAGGCACTGCTCGAAGTACGCGGGGTAGCCGGCCTTGTCGGCGTCGACGAAGGCGAAGTCGAGCGAGCCGTCCTCGTCCATCGCCTCGAGCGTCTCGGCGGCCGGCCCGAGCCGGAACTCGACGCGGTCGGCGAAGCCGGCGCGCTCGAGGTGCTCGCGCGCACGGGCGGCGTAGCCCTCGTCGAGCTCGCAGCAGACAAGCGTCCCGTCATCGGGCAGCCCGCGCGCGATCGCGAGTGCCCCGTACCCGAGAAAGGTCCCGACCTCGAGGGCGTGGCGGGCGCCGGTCGCGCGGACCAGGATCGTCATCAGCGCGGCCTGGTCGCCCGCGATCTGCATCAGGGCGAGGTCGCCCATCGCCTCGCCGGCGCGCTCGATCTCCGGCACGAAGCCGTCGCGGAAGGAGCTGTGCTCGACCGCGTAGCGGTGCAGCTCGGGGGTGAGGACGGTGAACTTGTCGGCGGCCACGCTCAGACGGGCGGTCGCGGGCCGGTCACCGGGAGGGACGTCGCTCGCGCCGAGCGTAGGCCGTCGCGAAGCCGCACGCCCCGCCGACCAGTGCCCCGCCGAGGCCGGCGAAGACGTTGGCGAAGTCCTCGACCAGCGGCAGGGCGATCAGGACGACAGCGCAGACCACCGCCCCGATCAGGTCGAAGTCCTCGTCGGGCTGCGCGCGCAGCTCGCCGGCCTTCAGCGCCGCCCAGGCGGCGAGCAGGCCGAGGGCGACGCCGTTTCCCCCGGCCGCGAGCAGAACGTGGCCGGCGTCGCTGATCGCGCCCTCGATCCCGTCCGCCGCCAGCATCCCCAGCGCGCCGCAGGCGACCATCAGGGTCACGGTGGCGACGGTGCCGAGCCGGCGCTCGACCAGGGACCCGAAGATCGCGATGCCGACCGCCGTCACGAACAGGTAGCTCACGTCCGGGTAGATCCACGGCGCGGCGAGGTAGCGCCACCAGTCGCCTTCGACCGGGCCGGCGATCGCGCCGAGCTCACGGGGATCGGCCAGGCCGGTGCGCGAGAGGAGCACGAGCAGCGCGGGTACGAGCACCGCGGCGATCACCGCGTAGGGGCGGTCGGCGAGCTGGGCCGAGAGCCGTCCCGCGCGCTCAGCGCGCTCGCGGCGCTTGCGCTGCCGGCGGACCCGGCGCGGCTCGCGGGGCTGCAGTTCGTCCCCGTGACGCTCCAGCTTCGGCGCCCGCTTGCGGAGCCGGGTCCCGCAGTAGGGGCACTCGGTGACGTAGGGACTCACCTCGGAGCCGCAGCTCCGGCAGACGACGCTCAGCTCAGGCGCGCTCACGCTCGGAGGATACCCCGGCGGACACGCCCTCCCGCCCGGCCCACCGATTCAGCTCGTAGAGCAACCGCGCCAGCTCGCGCCCGCTGCCGGTCAGCCGGTAGCGCCTGGACGCATCGCGCTCGACCACGCCGGCGGCGGTCAGCTCGGCGAGCCTGGACGTGAGCACCGACGGACTGATCCCGGTGCGCTCCCGCAGGGCCGTGAACGCGAGCACGTCGCGGCGCAGCTCCCAGACCAGCCGCAGCGTCCAGCGGCGGCCGAGGAGCTCGAGCACGTCCGGCATTCGACCCGTTCCACGCATGTACTTCTATTTTCGTATCAATGTGCGGAGATTGCAAGAGGTTGACTTCGATTTTCGTATCAACGCGTGCAGATTGGGTTCGGATCCGACCCAAGCACGCGTCGTCTCAGGGCTCGCTCGCCTGGACGATCTCGCGCATCAGCCCGACGACGTCGTTGCCGTGATCGGCGAACCAGTCGAGTTGGCGCCGGGCGCCGGTCCCGTGCCGGATCAGGTCATCGAGCCCAGCCAGCTCGGCCTCGCAGCCGAGCTCCTGGGCGTGCTCGCGGAGGTCGTCGAGGACGCCGCGCGCCATCTCGGCGGCCGGGACCTCGACGCCGCGGTCGAAGTCGATCAGCTTCCCCTCGATCCCCACCAGGGCCGCCCGCACCTTGTTGTCGTCGATCAGCTCCCACGGGTGCTCCACGCTCGGCACGCCGTCGTCGAAGCGGTCGGCGAGCCGGTGCGCGAGCGACTGGGCCAGCGCCGCGAACCCGACGGTGTGCTCGACGCGGGTCTGCTGGTCGAAGACCCGCAGCTCGACCGTGCCCAGCTTCGGGTGCGGCCGCACGTCCCACCAGAGGAACGTGTAGTCGTCGATCGCCCCGCCGCGCATCATCTGCTCGACCCGGTGGGAGTAGATCTCCCAGCTGCCGTAGTAGGGCGGGACGCCGACGCGCGGGAAGCCGCGGAAGACCGGCGTGCGCGAGGACATCATCCCGGTGGGCCGCCCGCGCCACAGCGGCGAGTTGCTCGACATCCCCAGCAGCAGCGGCAGGTAGCCGCGCATGCCGTCGGCGATGTAGATCGCCTTCTCCGCGTCGTCGATCCCGACGTGGACGTGGGTGCCGAAGATCAGCTCGCGCTTGGCGACCCACCCCAGCTCGGCGACCAGCTTCAGGTAGCGCGGGTCGTCGACGATGAGCTGGTCCTCGTAGAGGGCGGAGGGATGGGTGGCCGAGGCGCCGATCACGAGGCCGATCTCGGCCGTCACGTCGATCACGCAGCGGCGCAGGGCGGCGAGCTGGCGGCCGGCCGTGGACGCGTCCGGGCAGGGCGCGGTCGCGATCTCCAGCACCGACTGCATCAGCTCCGGCTTGACCTCCCCGGTGAGGCCGCCGGGCACGGCCGCGAGCACCTGCTCGATCGCTTGGGCGAGGTCGAGTGTCTCGGAGCTGCAGAGCATCAGCTCCTCCTCGATCCCGAGCGTGAACGGCGTCCCGTCGAAGTTGTGTTCGAGCACCGAGGCGAGCGTATCCGTAGCGGGCGCGGAAGCGGGGCCGGTGCCCGATCGGCATACTGCGACTAAGCCCAACAGGAGGTAATCAAGCCGATGGAAGTCCAGGCCCTCACTGAGCAGAAGTCACTGCTTGAAGTACTGCCCCCCGGCAAGCGCGCCCGCCTGCGCCGTCTCCTGTTCGAGTTCGGGCCCGGCAACGGCACGTTGATGCTGCTGCCGATCGACCAGGGAATCGAGCACGGACCCCGGGACTTCTTCCCGAACCCCGCCTCCAAGGACCCGGAGTACCAGTTCCGGCTCGCGGCCGAGGCCGGCTACTCGGCGCTCGCCTGCCAGATCGGCATGGCACAGAAGTACTACCCCGACTACGCCGGGCAGGTCCCGCTGATCCTCAAGGTCAACGGCAAGACCGACATCCCGCCCTCCGACGAGGCGCTCTCGACCTGCAACGCCTCGGTCGAGGACTGCGTGCGCCTCGGCGCCGACGCCGTCGGCTACACGCTCTATGTCGGCTCACCGCGGCAGGGCGAGGACCTCGAGCAACTCAAGAAGGTGCGCGAGGACTGCGACCGCTACGGGATGCCGCTGGTCGTCTGGGCCTACCCGCGCGGCCGCGACATCGACAAGAAGGGCGGGCAGGTCACGTTCTACGCGATCGACTACGCGGCCCGCCTGGCGATGGAGATGGGCGCGGACGTGGTCAAGCTCAACTTCCCGAAGCTCGACCCGGAGACGGCGAAGCTCACCCCGGCCCCATACAACGACCTGGACATCTCGGTCGAGGACGCGGTCGGCCACATCGTCGCGTCGGCCGGGCGCTCGCTGGTCGTGCTCTCCGGCGGCTCCAAGGTCGACGACGACGTCGTCATCGGCCACGCCCGCACGATCATGCAGGCCGGCGGCAGCGGCGTCATCTTCGGCCGCAACGTCTGGCAGCGGGAGTGGAACGACGCGCTCGAGATCATCGAGCAGATCAAGTCCACGCTGCTGTCCGAGGTGCGCAGGGTTCCGTAGGAACTCTGCGCCTGACGGCGGGCGGTCGGTCACGAACCATCGCCTGCGGTGACCGTTTGTGCCGAGAGTCGTCCCCGGCGGCGGTCCATGCCCGCCCGCCCACTGACCGGGCATAGCTGCGGACGCCTGCGACTCAGAAGCAGCGTGGGGATGAAAGCCGTCGACACCCGGGCGGGCTGATGCTGCGGTATCGGCGGACCGGGTGGTGGACGGGGCTGCTGCTCGCTGCTGCCGTCGTCGTGCTGTTGGTGCGCGGGGCCGAGCGCGGCGGGAACGACGCGGCGTCGGGGCCGGGCGGC
>DASSYK010000028.1:0-3472 GCA_035703345.1 Solirubrobacterales bacterium | reverse complement strand
CTACCTGGAGCACCACCGGCTCTCGGCAAACGGCGCCCGGCTCTGGTCGATCTCGGGGAAGCCCTACGAGCCCCGGCGGGCTGCCGAGCAGGCCGCGGACGACGCGCGCTCCTTCCTGGCCGCGGTCGGCGAGCGCCTCTCCGCCCACGCCGAGGCGCGGGGCGGGCGCGGACTCTGCGTGTTCGCGATCGACACCGAGCTCCTCGGGCACTGGTGGGCGGAGGGGCCGCTCTGGCTGGACGCGGTGCTCGGCGGCGCCCGCGAGCACGGCGTGCGGCTCCTGAGGCTCTCCGACGCGGCTTCCGGGCACCCGGGCGAGCCGCGGCCCGCGGCGGAGGCGAGCTGGGGCGAGGGCAAGAGCCTCGAGACATGGGACTCGCCCGCGGTCGCCGACCTCGCCTGGGCGGCGCGGCGCCTGGAGCTGCGCCTGCTGCGCGCGTGCGGCGACGAGCGCCTGGACCCCGGCCGGCTCGAGCGCGCGGCGCGCGAGCTGCTCGCGGTGCAGTCGAGCGACTGGGCCTTCATGGACCACCGGGCCCAGGCGGGGGACTACCCCTACCGGCGCGTCGTCACCCACGCGGGCGCGATGCTGGAGGCCCTAGACTCCGACCGCGAGGCGCCGGAGACGCGGTTGCGAAACCTCGCTCCCGATCTCAGCCTGACGCCGCTTCGCGAGCCCTGACGTGACCCGCCCTCTCATCCTCTCCTGGGAATACCCGCCACTGATCGAGGGCGGCCTCGCGCGCCACGTGCGCAAGCTCTCCGAGGGCCTGGTCGAGCGCGGCGACGAGGTCCACGTCCTGACTCGCGGGGGAGAGGAGAGCCCTGCGGAGGAGCTGCTCGGCGGCGTGCACGTCCACCGCGTGCGCGAGCCGACGCGCCCAGCCGAGCTGAACGAGTTCGTCGCCTGGGTCGAGCGGATGAACTCGGACATGCTCGCGGCCGGCGTCGAGCTCGGCGACCGCTTCGACTTCGACGTCGTGCACGGCCACGACTGGCTGGTGGCCGCCGCCTGCGACCACCTCGCCAAGCGCTTCGGGACCCGGCTCGTGACCACGATCCACGCGACCGAGCACGGCCGCCACCAGGGCTGGGTCAACAAGCATCCGCAGAGCTACATCCACGGGGTGGAGCGCTGGATCACCAACCGCTCCGACAAGGTCCTCGTCTGCTCCACGTTCATGCGCGAGCAGGTCGTCGACATCTTCGGCGTCGACGAGGACCGCGTCGAGGTCATCCCGAACGGGATCGACCCCGAGGACCTGCAGCCGCAGAACGAGGAGGAGCTGCGCCGCCTGCGCGGGGAGTTCGCCCGCCCGGACGAGTCGCTCGTCCTGCTGGTCGGCCGCCTCGTCTACGAGAAGGGCTTCCAGTTCGCGCTCGAGGCGCTCCCCGAGATCATCGAGCGCCTGCCCCAGACACGCTTCATCGTCGCCGGCTCCGGGACCCACGAGGAGGAGCTGCGCCGCCAGGCCGCGGAGCTGGGCCTGATGGAGCACGGCACCTTCGTCGGCTGGATCGGCGACGACGTGCTGCACTCGCTCTACCGGATCGCCGACGTCTGCGTGGTGCCCTCGATCTACGAGCCGTTCGGCCTCGTCGCGCTCGAGGCGATGGCCTCGTCCTGCCCCTGCATCGTCGCCGACACCGGCGGCCTGCGGGAGGTGGTGCCCCACGACGAGGTGGGCCTCCGCTTCCGCGCCCGCGACCCTCACTCGCTGGCCGAGATGACGATCCGCGTGCTCGACGACGCCAAGCTCTGCCGCCGCCTCACCGCGGAGGCCTTCGAGCACCTGCGCCGCTTCGACTGGGGTGACGTGGCCGACCGGACGGCGGCCGTCTACGACGAGCTCACGGTCGCCGCTCCCGCCGCCGAGGCCTGATCTCCCCCAGCCGGCGGGTGACGAGGGCTCGGCCCTTCCTGCGCGCCGTGCCGGGGAGGCTCCGGCTCAGTCCCGGGGCGGCTCGGGCTCGACCGGGTCCGGCCAGCGCAGCGTCTCGGGCGCCTCGCGCATCCGGATCAGCCGGGCCGGGACCCCGCCGACCACGGCGTTCGCCGGGACGTCCTTCGTGACGACGGAGTTGGTGCCCACGATCGAGTTGTCTCCGACCCGGACGCCGCGCAGGAAGCAGGCGTTGTAGCCGATCCAGACGTTGGAGCCGACCACGACCTCGCGGGTGTAGATGCCCTGCCGGCGGATCGGCCGCTCGACCTCGACGACGCCGTGGTCGAAGTCGATGAACATCGCGCGGTCGGCGATCACGCACTGCTCGCCGATCCGCACCCGCTTGTACGAGGAGATCGTGCACTCCTGGCCGAACACGGTCTTGGCCCCGATCTCGATCACTCCCTCGTGGCTGCGGATCTTGGTCCCGTCGCCGATCCAGCAGAAGCGCCCGAAGCGGACCTTCGCCCCCTTGGCGATCTGGATCTGGAGCCCCCTGCCGAAGAAGACGGGCCCGTCGGTCTCCCAGCGCCAGCCCGCGGGCGTCAGGAAGCGCCGCCACGCATAGCGCCAGAGCAGGCGCGCGTAGCGCCGGTTGAGCATCTTGTTCTTGCGAAGGAACCGAAGCAGCCGCACGACGGCAGGCACCGTATCTACACTGCGGCGCCGTGACCGCGAAGGCCGAAGAGTCCCTCGCCAAGAGGCTGCTCGCCGGCGACAAGCGAGCCCTCGCCCGCGCGATCACCCTGATCGAGAACGACGACCCCGCGGGCTGGGACCTCGTGCGCGAGGTCTATCCGGAGACCGGGAAGGCGCGGATCGTCGGACTGACCGGGCCGCCCGGGGTCGGCAAGAGCACCCTGATCGGCGCCCTCACCGCGGAGATGCGGAAGGCCGACCGCCAGGTGGCCGTGCTCTCGATCGATCCCTCGAGCCCCTTCACCCGCGGGGCGCTGCTCGGCGACCGGATCCGCCTCTCGGACCACTTCCTCGACCCCGGCGTCTTCATCCGCTCGATGGCATCGCGCGGGGCGCTCGGCGGCCTCTCCGAGGCGACGCTCCAGGCGGCGCTCCTGATGGACGCCTCGGGCAAGGACGACGTCTTCATCGAGACCGTTGGAGTGGGGCAGGCGGAGATCGACATCGTCGACCACGGCGACACGGTGGTCCTCGTCCTGATGCCGGGGAGCGGCGATTCGATCCAGGCGCTCAAGGCCGGCGTCATGGAGATCCCGGACATCATCGTCGTCAACAAGGCCGACCACCCGATGACCGAGACGATGGTGCGCGAGATCCGCGGCGTCCTCTCGCTGGGGCCGACGGTGTCGTGGCGGGTGCCGATCGTCCGCACCGAGGCCTCGAGGGGCGAGGGGGTGGCTGAGCTCGCTGAGAAGATCACGGAGCACCGCGCCCACATCGAGGCGGAGGGCACGCTCGCCGAGCGCCGCGCCCGCAACCTGCGAAACGAAGTGCTCGAGCTCGCCGCCGCGCGCCTGCGCCGCCGCCTCGAGGCAGCCGTCGCCGAG
>DASSYK010000007.1:0-3677 GCA_035703345.1 Solirubrobacterales bacterium | reverse complement strand
CGACGTCGGGGCGGGGCGGGTCGCGGAGCGCGGCCAGCCCGAGGAAGCAGAGTTGCGACTCCACGCTCTCGCGGTCGTCGCCGGCCGCCGGCTCGCGCTCCTCGTGCAGCCGTCGTTCGGCGAAGCCCAGCACCCTCAGCCCGCCGCGCGCGTAACCGTCCGCCGTGGCGACGATCTGCTCCCGCTCCTCGTCGTCGAGCGGGCGGTCGCCGTCTCCGGAGCGCACCGTCTCGCAGCGCGCCAGTAGCTCGGCCGGTGCGCCCTTGACGTGCAGCCAGCGCTCGTCGGCGCCCTCGACGTCCACGGTCGTCATCCGCTTGCGCCGCGGGTCGAAGGCGAATAGCGACAGCCGCCTGTCCGGGCGCTCGGCCTGCGCCCCTTCCGGGTCCTCGCCGAGTGCCGCCGCGGCGGTCAGCAGGGCGCTCTCGGTCGGGTCGCCGCTGCGCCGCCAGCCGTCCTCCTCCCGCGCCACGTGGGCGTTGTTGCAGCGCACGGCCGTCCGCAGCAGCCCCGAGAAGGGCTCCGGCGGGGCGCCGTCCCAGGCCGGCTGCGAGGGGGCGACCTCGGACCCGTCGGCCCAGAAGAGCTCGACCGACATCCGCCCCTCGGTCAGGGTCCCGGTCTTGTCGGTGCAGATCACGTCGGTCGAGCCCAGCGTCTCGACGGCCGTGAGGCGCTTGATCAGGGCGCGCCGCCGCGCCATCCGGCGCACGCCCACCGCCAGCGCGAGCGTGATCGTCGGCAGCAGGCCCTCGGGCACGTTGGCGACGAGCAGGCCGATCGCGAAGGTCAGCGAGTCGTCCAGGGGCAGCCCGGCGATCGTGATCCCGACGATGAGGAAGAGGACGCCCGCGGCGACGGCGACGGCGGCGATCAGCCTGGCCGCCCGGTTGACCTGGATCTGAAGCGGGCTGACCTCCGCGCGCACCCGCTGCGAGAGCGCGGCGATGCGCCCGAGCTGCGTGCCCATCCCGGTCACGTAGACGACCGCTTCGGCCTCGCCCGCGGTGCAGAGGCTGCCGCTGAAGACGAGGTCCTCGGACTCCAGCGGAGCGGCGGGGGGAGCGCTGGGGCCGGCGCCGCGCATGACCGGCTGCGACTCGCCCGTGAGCGGTGACATGTCGACCTCGACGCCGCCCTCGATCAGGCGCGCGTCGGCCGAGAGGCGGTCGCCCTCTGAGAGCAGCAGGAGGTCGCCGGGCACGAGCGTCGTCGCGTCCACCTCGACCTGCTCGCCGCCGCGGCGCACCCGCGCCGTCGGTGGGAGGAACTCCTGCAGCGCCTCGGTCGCGCGCTCGGCCTGCAGCTCCTGGGCGAAGGCGAAGAGCGCGTTGATGACGATCACCGCGACGATCGCGATCGCCAGCGGGACCAGGTCGCCGACGACGGCGAGGCCCGCGGCGACCCAGAGCAGCAGGGCGAGCGGGTGCGTGAACTGGCGCGCCAGCTCGCGCAGGTGCCCGGGGCCCTCCCGGCGCCTGATCTCGTTGCGGCCGTGCTGCTCGAGCCGGCGCTCGGCCTCACGCGGCGAGAGGCCCACCCTGCCGGTGCCGAGGTCCGACAGCAGCCGGTCGACGCGCTCCTCGGGGTCGATCACCCGGACGCTGGTGCCTCCTTGCTTGCGCTCGGTACGTCGCCGAGCGCCTCCACCCTGACCTGGGGCGCCAGCGCCGAGATCTCGCGAGCGTGCCCGGTGCCGAGCCCGTGCCGGGTGACGTTCAGCGCCCCCGCGGCCATGCCGATACGCAGTGCATCCTCGATCTCGAGCCCACAGCCGAGCGCGACCCCGAGCCCGGCGAATAGGGAGTCGCCGGCGCCGTGCGCGTCGAGAGGAATGAAACGAGGGGCGCTGACGGACAGCGCGCGCTCGCCGAGGATCGCGACCGCCGCATGCTCGCGGTGCGAGATCACGACGTTGCGGGCGCCGGACTCCCGCAGGTGCCGCGCGGTGGCGACGATGTCGGGGATCTCCTCGCCTCGCAACTCGCCCATCGCCTCGAGGTCCTCGTGGCTGGCCTTGATCAGGTCGATCCCCGCGCGGACCGCCTCCCGCATAGGCTCGCCGCTGAGGTCTGCGAGCACCGGCCCGTCGTTCCTGCCCAGGTCCGCGGTCAGGCGCCCGTAGGTGTCGTCCGGAAGGACGCCCTCGTTCCGCGGCCCGGTGAGGAGGGTGAGGTCGGCGTCGAGGCCGGCGGTCAGCGTCACCCCGTAGAGGTCATCGAGCTCGTGGCGGAGCAGCGGTGGGCTCGCGGTCTCCGCGATGACCGTGCGCGAGCCGCTCGTGCGATCGTGGACGTAAGCGCCGTTGGCGCCCTCGACCCAAACCGGGACGACCGTGATCCCCTCGGCCGCGAGCAGCGGGCTGAGCACCTGTCCGGTCTCGCCGCCGAGCGGGACGCAGAGGCGGACTTCGGCGCCGAGCCGAGCGGCCATGCGCGCGACCCAGAAGCCCTGGCCGCCTCCGTGAAGGTGGATGTCCGGGCCGCTCTCGACGGTGACGGTGAGGGCGGGCGACGGGTCGAACACCACGAGCCTGCACACGCGCAGCGGTATCGACGGGGCGCCGCGCGGGTCGCCGGCCTCTCGCACGATCGGTCCGGGTGTGGCGGGATTTCTCATGGCTCGGGGCGGATTGGGGGTTGTCGCCAACTTCGAGGCTAGGCGCGGCGAGCCCCGGCGGCATCCGTACTCAGCGCCGAGTCGTCCTCGGCGCGCACTGCCCAGCCGTGCGTGGGTGAGACCCAGCCGTGCGTGGGTGAGGCCCGGCTAGTTGACCGAAAGGAGGTCGATCACGAACACCAGCGTGGCGTTCGGGGGAATGTCGGGCGGCGAGCCCTGCGCCCCGTAGCCGAGGTCGGGGGGGATGACGAGCTGCCGGCGCCCGCCGACCTTCATCCCCTCGACGCCCTGATCCCAGCCGGGGATCACGCTGCCGGCCCCGAGCTGGAACTCGAACGGCTGGCCCCCGAAGGAGGCGTCGAACTCCTTGCCGCCGTCGAAGAGGACGCCGACGTAGTTGACGCTCACCTGGTCGCCGGACTTGGCCTCGGCGCCGTCGCCCTCCTCGATGTCCTCGATCACGAGCTCGGTGGGAGGCGGGCCCTCCGGTATCTCGACCGTCGGCTTCGGCTTCGCCTCGGCCGTCTCCGTGTCGCCGTCGCCATCGCCGCCGCGGGCCACCACGACCACGATCACGACCACGGCCAGCACGGCCGCGAAGATCCCAACGCCGATCAGTCGCCGATCCATTCGGGAAGGATCCTATTCAGAGCCCGCGGCGAATGGATCTCGGGACTCCAGGTACTCCATGGAGTACCTGGGATCCCAAGGCTCCCGTCACCGCCCACGGCCTCTGCGGCCGGCCGGCTCCTGCGGAGGTTTCCTGCCGCTGCTGTTTGAACCCTTTCAGCCCCTCGGGGGCCGAGCGGATAGGATCGCCCGGCGAACCGGGGGATCCGGAGTCAACGACAGGAGGTAAGCAGGATGGCCGTGCTCAGCAAGACCAGGTTTGTGTTGCCCCTCGCTGTCGTGGTGCTGGGGCTGGGTGCCTGCGGCGGCGACGACGACGATGACGACGGGACGACCACGGCCGCAAGCGCCGGGGGAGCCGTCGAGATCGTCATGGACGACTACAGCTTCTCGCCCGCGAACGCGACCGTGCCGGCGGGGCCGGTGAC
>DASSYK010000148.1:0-11086 GCA_035703345.1 Solirubrobacterales bacterium | reverse complement strand
AGCAGCTCTCCGGCGGGCCGGCCGACGAGGGCGACGACGGGGACTCGTCGCTGCCCGTCTTCGGGGCCGCGCTTCTCGCCCTGCTGGTCGCGGCCGGGGCCGGCTGGATGATCCGCCGGCAGGGTCGCGCACACTGACGCTGGGCTAGGTTTCGAGTCATGGAAGTAGAGGAAGCGATCCGCACCCGGCGGACCCACAAGGCCTACGCGCCGGAGCCCCTTCCGCGCGCTGAGCTCGAGGAGCTGCTGGAGCTCGCCCGCTGGGCCCCGAACCACCACCTGACCGAGCCCTGGCACTTCCGCGTGATCGGCCCCGCGGCACTCGAGCGGCTGAAGGAGGCGGCGGGCCCCGAGTCCGCAGGCAAGCTCGACCGCGCCCCGACCCTCGTGGTCGTCTCGGCCGAGCTGAGCGGGGATCCGCTGACCGACGAGGAGGACCTGCACGCGACGGCCGCGGCGGCCTACATCGTGCTGCTCGCGGCCCACGCGCGCGGCTTGGCCGGCTACTGGCGCACCCCGGAGGTCCTGCGGAGCGCCGAGGGCCGCGCCGCGGTCGGGCTCAACTCCGACGAGCGCTTCGTCGGGCTGCTCTACCTGGGGCGCCCCGTCCAGGAGATGCCCCCGCCGCAGCGCGCCGGGCTCGAGCAGGTCGCCGACTTCCTCGACTGATGGAATCGGCGCCGTGATCTCCCGTGCGCAGGCGCTCGAGGCCGTCCAGGCCGATCAATTCGACGTGGTCGTCATCGGCGGCGGGATCACCGGCGCCGGCGTCGCCCTCGACGCGGCCTCGCGCGGCTACTCGGTGGCGCTCCTCGAGCGCTTCGACTTCTCCCAGGGCACCTCGAGCCGGTCCTCGAAGATGGTCCACGGCGGATTGCGCTACCTCCAGAACTTCGACCTCGGCCTGGTCCGAGAGGCGCTGCTCGAGCGGCAGCTGATGGTCCAGCTGGCCCCGCACCTGGTCTATCCGACGCCGTACCTCGTGCCGACGCTGGGGGAGAAGCGCCGTGACCGCAGGATCGGGATCGGCCTGAATATGTACGACGTCATGTCCACCGCCAGGGTGGGCCGCGGCCGGGCGCAGCGAGCCGAGCACGGCGACGAGGAGGGCTTCTGGTGGCCGGACCGCCACCGCACGATCGACTCGGAGGAGGTCGTCAAGCTGATCCCGGCCCTCGGCCCTCTCGATCCAAGCTCCGCGTACCTCTTCTACGACTGCCAGACCGACGACTCCCGGCTGGTCCTCACCGTGCTCGGCGAAGCCGAGCGGTTCGGTGCGGTGCCGCTGAACGGGGCGGAGGTGACGGACATCCTCGACGAGGGGGGGCGCGCGGCGGGCGTTCGCTGCCGCGACGCGGACACCGGCGAGAGCTTCGAGGTGCGCGCCGCCAACGTGGTCAACGCTACCGGCGTCTGGGCCGACCGCATCCGCCCGGACGAGATCCTCGAGGAGGAGGAGATCCCGAGGATCGCGCCGAGCCGCGGCGCCCACATCACGCTCGCGACGAAGGACCTCGATATCGGCACCGCCGCCTGCATCGTCCCGGCCGGCGCGGACCGGACGATCTTCGCGCTGCCCTGGTACGGCCGCGTCCTGGTCGGGACCACCGACAACGACTACGACGGCGGCATCGACGAGGTGGCGCCCGGCGACGACGACGTCGCCTACCTCCTCGACGCGATCAACGACTACTTCGACCTCGACATCGGCCGCGATCGGATCACCGGGGCCTTCGCCGGGGTGCGCCCCCTGATCTCGACCGGAGACCCGAAGAAGTCCGTGGACATCTCGCGCCGCGCCGAGCTCTACGAGACCTCCTCGGGGATGCTGACCATCACCGGCGGCAAGCTCACCACCTGGCGGCGGATGGCCGAGCAGACCGTGGACCGCATCGTCGAGCGGGACGGCCGCGACGCGCGGTGCCGCACCGACGACATCCCGCTGGGGATGCCCGCCCGCGACACGGATCTCGACAGTGAGCTCCAGCTGCCGGACGGCGCCCGCGAGCAGCTCGCCTTCCGCTACGGCCACGCGGCGCGGCAGGTCCTGGCTCTGGCGGCCGAGAGACCCGAGCTCGCGGCCCCGATCCTGCCGGGGCATCCCGACCTGCTGGCCGAGGCCGTGCTGGCCGCGCGCCAGGAGCAGGCGCGCTCGCTCAGCGACGTGCTGCTGCGCCGCACCCGGCTGGGACTCGTCGCCGCCTCGTCGCTGCGTGAGGAGGGCCCGCTGCGCATGGTCGCCGGGACGATGGCCGGCGAGCTGGGCTGGTCCGAGGACGAGGTCGCGCGGCAGATCGAGGGCTGGCGCGAGGACGTCCGGAGCGAGGGCCTCGACCCCGGCGTGAGCGCCTGACCCGGCTGCGGCCCGCCACGCCCGGTCACTAACCTTCCCCGCCGATGAGCGCCATCCCTCTCAGCGAGAGCCACCTGGCTGACCTCCACCAGCGCGCCGCCGAGCTCGACATACCCCGCTTTCGCCTGCTCACCCGCGGCGAGCTGATCGACGCGATCGAGCGCGCCGAGGGCGAGGACGGTGCGGGCGCCGAGGCCCCCGAGCGCGAGGAGCGCCCCCGCCGCCGGCGCCGCCGCTCGCGCAGCGGCGAGCGCCGTGCGCGCGAGCGCGAGGGGGGCCGCGCCGGTGACGAGGAGGACGAGGAGGAGGAGGAGGAGGAGCGGGCTCCCCGCGGCCGGCGCGCCGCGGAGCCCGACGAGGAAGGCGAGGAGGACTTCGAGCCGCGTGACGAGACGGAGACCGAGGAGGTCAGCGGCGTCCTCGATCGGATGCCGCAGGGGTACGGTTTCCTCCGCCTCGGCGGGCTGGGCGCCGCCGAGGGCGACGTCTACGTCTCCGCCTCCCAGATCCGCCGCTGCGAGCTGCGCCCCGGCGACGAGGTCTCCGGCCCCGCCCGCCCCCCGCGCCGTGGCGAGCGCCACCGCGCCCTCGTTCGCGTCTCCGAGGTCAACGGCCAGGAGCCGGAGGGGGACCGGGTCCAGTTCGAGGATCTCACCGCCGTCGCTCCGCACCGCAGGCTCCCGCTCGGCGATTCGTCCGAGCCGCTGGCCCGCGCCGTCGATCTCCTCGCCCCGCTCGCCTTCGGCCAGCGCGTGCTGGTCCTCGCCGAGCCGCGCTCCGGGCGGACCACCCTGCTGCGCGCGATCGCCGCGGCCCTGAGCGGAACGGACGCCCACCTGCGCGTCCTGCTCGCCGACGAGCGCCCCGAGGAGGTCACGAAGTGGGAGCGCGAGCTGCCTGAGGCCGAGATCATCGCGGCCCCCGCCGACCAGGAGCCGCACGACCAGATCCGCGCCGCGGAGCTGGCGATCGGCCACGCCAAGCGCCGCGCGGAGGCGGGCGAGGACGTCGTCGTGATCGTCGATTCCCTCTCGCGCCTCGCGCTCGGCTACCGCGACCCCAACCGGGTCAAGCGCCTGTTCGGCGCCGGCCGCGAGCTGGGCGAGGAGGGCGCCGGCTCGCTCACGATCATCGCCACCGTCCTCGACTCCGACGTCCGCGGGGAGGACGTCCGCGCCGCGCTCGAGACCACGGAGAACGCCCTGATCCGGCTCGACGCCGAACTCGCCTCACAGGGCATCGTCCCCTCGATCGATGTCGCCGGCACCCGCGTCTCGGGCGAGGAGGAGCTCCGCTCCCGCTCGGAGCTCGAGGCGGCCCGCGCCCTCCGCGCCGAGCTCAACGAGCTGGACCCGGCGGACGCGGCGAAGGCGCTGGCCGAGCGCATAGAGGGCTCGAAGAGGAACTCCGAGCTGCTGGGTTAGCTAGGCCCTGTCGCGGCCGGCGTAGGCGATCTGCGCCCACGAGGGCTCGGCGGAGAGCTCGATCAGCTCGGAGTCGCGGTCCGGCTGGACGTAGCCGAACGTCTGGGACGCCTGGTCGAAGACGATGTCGAGCTCGCCCTCCTTGACCCGCTGGTCGAGCCAGGCACCGCGGAAGACGAGCCTGCGCATCCAGTGGACGAGGCTCTTGTTGGAGGGGCCGACGAGCTCCTCCCAGTTGTCGTTGACGTGGTCTCCGAGGGGGGAGGCCGGCTCGCGGATCTCGCCGTTCACGGCCAGTTCGAGCAGGTCCTCGAGCTCGTGCTCGTCGAGGCCCTGGCGCACGAAATCGAGCTTGACGGCCGCCTGCTCCACCCGCTGGGCGAAGTCGCGCTCGTTGAACGAGAAGCGGAGCTCCCCGTACTCGAGCACGTAGTCCGCGCCCGATTCGTAGTTGCCTCTGCGAGTGGTCTCGTCTTGCACTGAGCTTTCTCTCCGACGGCCTCGCCGAACGGCGTTCGGCCGTGGGGGCATCTTGGCGCATCGGGTGCCCCGGGGGCAACTCCGCCGCCTCCATGAACGCCCCTTTGCAGCAAAAGGAGAACCGCGGGGCAGCGCGACGCTCTGCTCGCCCTCGAAGCGTCCGGGGACCCGGTGGCGGAGGGGAGAGGCGCCCGCGCCCACGGCTCAAACGGCCATGCCGTCCGGTCCGGAGCCGATCCGCTTCGCGGGACTGCCGCGGGCGATCATGCTCGGACGCGAGGTTCCCGTGGCCGCTACGCGCCGCGCGCGGCTCCTCGGGCTGGCTCTGCTGGACCGCGGGCGGGCGGGGCCCGGGCTGCTGATCCCGCGCTGCCGCAGCGTCCACACCTTCGGGATGCGCTTCGCTCTCGACCTCGTCTTCCTCGACGCCGAGGGCGCGGTCGCCCAGCTGCGGCGAGAGGTTCCCGCGCGGCGGATCGTGCGATGGCGGGCGGCCGTCGCCGTGCTCGAGCTGCCCTCGCCGCGGGCGAGCCGGGACTTGAAAGAGGGGCTGGATTGCCGGTATCGTTGACTGAGTCAACGAATGGCGCAGAGCACGAAGGCAGACGAGACGAGCGCAGCCGACAGGGTGGCTGCGGTGCGCGCCTTCAACCGCTTCTACACCAAGGAGCTCGGCCTGCTCGGCCGCGGCTTCATGGGCACGCCCTACACGCTCACCGAGGCGCGGGTCATCTGGGAGATCGCGCAACGCGGCATGGCCGAGGTAAGCGAGCTGCGTCGTGAGCTCGACCTGGATCCCGGCTACCTCAGCCGCATCCTCGCGCGCTTCGAGAAGACGGGACTCGTCATCCGCGAGCGCTCGGAGTCGGACCGCCGTCGCCAGCTCGTCCGCCTGTCCGGCTCGGGCCGAGCGGTCTTCCGCACCTTCGACCGCCGCTCCAGCGAGGAGCTGGGGGAGGTCCTGGCCGATCACACGACGGCCGAGCAGCGCCGGCTCGTCGAGGCGATGGGCGACGTGCGCGCGATACTCGGCGACCCCGCCCGCGAGCGCGAGCTGAACCTGCGCGGCCCCGAGCCCGGCGACCACGGCTGGGCCCTCGAGCGCCACGCGGCCGTCTACTCGGCCGAGCGCGGCTGGGGCGCTGCCTTCGAGGCCTACTGCGGGCAGGTGATCGTGGACTTCCTGAGGCGGGACGACTCCGAGCGCGAGCGCTGCTGGATCGCCGAGCTCGACGGCGTGCGCTGCGGCTCGATCTACTGCACCCGGCGCACCGAGGACGTCGCCCAGGTCCGGCTGCTGCTCGTGGAGCCGTGGGCGCGCGGGGCCGGGGCCGGCGCGGCGCTCGTCGAAGCCTGCGTCGACTTCGCCCGCGGGGCCGGCTACTCCCAGATCATGCTCTTCACCAACAGCTCGCTGACCAGCGCCCGCCGCATCTACGAGGCGGTCGGGTTCCAGTTCCGCTCGGAGCAGCCCGAGGACATCTTCGACGGGGACGACTCGGTCGGCCAGGAGTTCTGGCTGGACCTGTAGCCGCCCGGGGCGCTCAGCCGCCGCGTTCCTCGCTCGCCCGCGGGACGATCAGGACGGGACAGGCGGCCGCCCTGAGCACCCTGCTCGAGACGGCGCCGGCCAGCGCTGCGCGCAGCGGCCCGTAGCCGCGCGAGCCGAGCACGATCAGGTCCAGCTCACCGCTCTGCTCCACGAGCGCGCCGGCCGCGTCGCCCTTCAGCAGGATGGGCTCCGTCTCGACGCCCTCGGGAACGCTCGCCACCGCATCCTCCAGCACCTGCCGGAAATCCTTCTGCAGGGCGGCGTCGATCTGCTCGATTCGCGGCGCCTGGATGGTGAGCTCGGCGACCTCGGGGACTACGGTGAGCACTCGCAGCCGCACGTCGTACAGCTGCGCGAGCCGCACGGCCTCTCGCAGGGCCAGCTCGGACTCGTGGCCGCGGTCGACGCCGACGCCGATCACCCCCTTCGTGCCGGGCTCCGCGTCCGCGAACCCGCGGGGGGCGATCGCCACGGCGCAGGGCGCGCTGCTCAAGAGACTCTCGCCGACGCTCCCCGGCACGACGCGGCCGATCACCCCGCGGTGGCTGGAGCCGACGACGATCAGGTCCGCGCGCTCGTCGCGGGCGTACTCGTAGAGGGCGCGAGCGGCCGAGCGGCCCCCGAGGCCGCCGTCGAGCGCCACCCGCTCGAACGCCATGCCCTCGAGCTCGTGCTCGGCGGCCTCGAACAGCTCGTCGCTCAGCTCGTCGGCGAGCCAGCGGCCGGCGACCGCCCACTCGATCGGGATGTGGGCCCGAGGCAGGACCACGGCGACGCGAAGCTCCGCGCCGGTCGCGGCGGACACGGCACGCGCCAGGTGCAGCGCGTCCCGCGCCTCGTCCCGCGCGTCGTAGCCGACTACGACGGTCATACCGGTCGGATCCACCATGGGCTCACCCTACCGGCGGCGCCCCGCAGGCGATCTCAATAGCGAAGCAGCGCGATCGCGCCGTCGTGCTCGGCGAGCGCCTCGGCCGCCTCGTCCTCGACGGGGGTCACCGCGGCGTGGCTGGCGAGCGCCAGCCCGATCATCCGCTCGGCGCCGGGGAGCTCGGGATCGCAGACGAGATGCTCGACCCGGCCGCTCTCGAGGCTCTCCATCACCGCCTGGGCGGCGAGGGCGGCCCTGCCCTCCTTGTACGCCGCCTCCTTGATGCGGTCGATCAGCTCGCGCTCGCGGCGGCGGTTGAGGCCCGGGAGCAGCTCATCGACGCGGCGCGCGATGCCCGCCGCGGGCTCGGTCACGAGGTCGGCGTCGGCAGCGTGCTCGAGCTCGCACCCGCCGGGGCCGAAGCCATGCTCGAAGGGCCCGGCGTAGCGCTCGTCGCCGAAGACCAGGAGGCGCCGCCATGAGCGCGCCGCCGCTTCGTTGCGCGCGAGCCCGCCGGCCTGCTCGTTGAACCGCCCGCGGTTCGCCTCGAGCCGCTGGTGGTGGCGGTCGCGGCCGGAGGCGGAGACGGCGTCGCCGCGGGCCGGGTTGACCGTCCGCGCCTTGCGCTCGCGCCATTGGCCGGCGAAGTAGGAGAGCTCCCAGTCGTGGATCTCCTCGAGGCGTCCCAGCTCCCAGCCGAACAGGCGGATGCGCTCCGCGGAGGTGACCGCCACGCCGAGGGGGGCGCCGTCGTCGAGCATCTGCAGCAGCGGACCCATCCGCGGCCCGGGCCCGGCCACGACCTCCGTGCGGACGGGCGGGATCCGGCTCGCGTACCAGCGCTCCTCGGCCGGCCCGTGGGCGATCTCGACGAAGCCGATCAGACCGCGGATGTCGGCGTGGGGCGGGTCCGCGTCCAGCTTGCTCTCCAGGCGTGAAGCCGTCCGCTGCAGATCGGTGGCGTCGCCGGCTTCGCCGGGGGACTCGGAGCGCACCGTCTCCGCGAGGCCGTTGCGCAGCTCGGTGCGCCAGCGGCCGCTGCGGTCGCCGGGCTCGATGCGGAGATATACGGAGAGCACCCCGCCCCCGGGCTGCCAGGCGAGCAGCTCGGAGGCCCGCTCGCGGGTCGGCGATGGAAGGGAGTTGGCCGCGGGGCTCATCCTGGTGATCTCCTTGTCCGGCTGCACGTTCCCCATGACCATATGGTGCTCCCCGCCGGCCTGCATCGGGGCTGCCTACGCAGCCGGGTCCCGGCGACGGGGCTTACCCTGGGACGGTGGGTGCCGAGAGGCGACAGGCGGGCGAGCTGCACCGGCTGGCCGATGCCGTCTGGGAGATCCCCGCGGCCGCCCGACCCGACATGCGGGTGCCTGCCCGCGTGTTCGCCGACGAGGAGCTTCTCGACGCGATCCTCGGGGACCGCTCGCTCGAGCAGCTGCAGAACGTCGCGACGCTCCCCGGCGTAACCGACGCCGTCCTCGCCATGCCGGACGTCCACCAGGGCTACGGTTTCCCGGTGGGCGGCGTCGCCGCGATGGAGACCCCGGACGGCGTCATCTCGCCCGGCGGGGTCGGCTACGACATCAATTGCGGCGTGCGGCTGCTCGCGCTGCCGGTCACGGATGCGGAGCTGGGCGGGCGACGGGCCGACCTGGTGCACCAGATATCGCGAGCGGTCCCGGCCGGGATGGGGAAGAGCGGCGCGTTGAGCCTCGACGACGCGGAGCTGGACCACGTGTTGGTGGAGGGCGCCCGTGCCGTGGTCGAGCGCCACGGGCTGGGCACGGCCGCTGACCTGGAGCGGACCGAGTCGGGCGGGCGGCTGGAGGGCGCCGACCCGTCCCAGGTCTCCGAGCGCGCGCGGGTCAGGGGCGGGAGCCAGCTCGGGACGATGGGGGCCGGCAACCACTTCATCGAGGTGCAGCGGGTCGACCGCGTCCTGGACCCGGCCGCCGCCGAGGCCTTCGGGCTGAGGATGGGGCAGGTTACGGTGCTGATCCATTCCGGCTCGCGCGGGTTCGGCCACCAGGTCTGCAGCGACTACGTCCGGACGATGGACCGGGCGCTGAAGGGATACGGGATCGTGCTCCCCGACAGGCAGCTCGCGTGCGCGCCGCTCTCCTCGCCGGAGGGGAAGGCCTACCTCGGGGCGATGAGCTGCGCCGCGAACTTCGCGTGGGCGAACCGCCAGACGATGGCCCAGCGGGTGCGCGAGGCGGTAGCGGCGGCTATCGGGCAGGAGGCCGCCCTGGGGACGCGGCAGGTCTACGACGTGGCCCACAACGTCGCCAAGCTCGAGCGCCACGGCGGCCGCACGCTCTGCGTGCACCGCAAGGGCGCGACGCGGGCCTTTCCGCCAGGCTCGGACGAGATCCCCGGCGCCTACCGCGAGGCCGGGCAGCCGGTCTTCATCCCGGGGAGCATGGGGACGGCGAGCTACGTGCTGGCCGGCCGGCCGGGGTCGATGGAGCACTCGTTCGGCTCCTGCTGCCACGGCGCGGGGCGGAGGATGAGCCGGACCGGGGCGCGCCGCCGGATCACCGGGGCCGAGCTGAGGCGCGAGCTGGAGGAGGCGGGGATCGTCGTCCGCTGCCCGTCGGCCCGCGGGCTCGCCGAGGAGGCGCCGTTCGCCTACAAGGACGTGCACCGCGTGGTCTCGGTGGTGGAGCGCGCCGGGCTCGCCGCGGCGGTCGCGCGGCTGACCCCGCTGGGCGTGGTCAAGGGCTGAGCCCCGCTCAGGCCAGGCAGCGCCGGAACCAGTCGCCGGCGAGGGCGGCGACCCGCTCCAGCGCGCCCGGCTCCTCGAACAGGTGGGTCGCGCCCGGGACGATCGCGGTCTCGTGCTCGCACCGCAGCTGCTCGGCCGCGCGCTCGTTCAGCTCGAGCACCTGCCAGTCGGCTCCGCCGACGATCAGCAGGGTCGGCGCGCTGACCTCGCCGAGGCGCGGAGCCGCGAGATCCGGGCGGCCGCCGCGCGAGACCACTGCGCCGATTCGCTCACCGAGCTCGGCGGCGCCGCAGCGCGCCGCGGCGGCGCCGGTCGAGGCCCCGAAGTAGCCGAGCGGAAGCCCGCTCAAGTCCGGCCGCTCGCTCGCCCAGCGCGTCACCGCCACCAGCCGCGCGGAGAGCAGGTCGATGTCGAAGACGTTCGTGCGGCTCGCCGCCTCCGCATCGCTGAGCAGATCGAACAGCAGCGTGGCCATCCCGGCCTCGTTCAGCGCGGCGGCGACCTCGCGGTTGCGCGGGCTGAGGCGGCTGGAGCCGCTGCCGTGGGCGAAGATCACGAGTCCCGCGGGCGCCGCGGGCATCCGCAGGTCACCGTGCAGCACCAGGTCGGGTCCGGCCTCGATCTCCACCGCCCGCTCCTCGACCGCCGGCGGGTCGCCCGCGTCCGACCCTCCCGCCGCCGCTGGCGCCTGCGCGGCGCTGAGCAGGTCGATCACGTCCTGGTCGCCGAGCTGGCCGAAGCTGACGTAGAACTGGCCGATCCCGAAAAACCCGTGCGGCTCCTCGAGGCAGATCACCTCGTCGAACTCGTCGCCGAGCCGGCCCGCCGTTCCCGGCGGCGCGACCGGCACGGCGAGGATCACCCGTCCTGCCCCGCGCGCGCGCAGCGCGCGCGCCGCCGCGACCGCGGTCCCGCCCGTGGCGACCCCGTCGTCGACGACGATCGCCGTCCGGCCCTCGACCGGGAGGGGCTCGAGCTCGCCGCGATAGGCACGGGCGCGGCGCTCGAGCTCCTGCGACTCGCGGGCGACGATCTCGTCGAGCTCGCTCTCGGACACGCCGATCATCTCGACGTCCTCGACGCGGATGAAGCGGATGCCGCCTTCGGCGATGGCGCCGATCCCGAACTCCGGCTGGAAGGGCGCGCCGATCTTGCGCACGAGCACGACGTCGAGGGGCGCGCCGAGCGCCGCGGCGACCTCGAAGCCGACCGGCACGCCGCCGCGCGGGAGCGCCAGGATCAGCGGGTCGGAGCCGCGGAAGCGCAGCAGCGCCTGGGCGAGCTGCCGGCCGGCGTCGCGCCGGTCCTCGAACAGCGCCAGGCGGGAGTGGCGCCGCCCGCTCATACGTCCAGCACCACGTGTCCGTGCCAGACGCCGTCCTCGCTTCGGAGCTGCAGCCCGTGGTAGGTGACGCCCTTGACCAGCGCCTGCGGCGCGCAGCGCTGGCCCGCGACCGTGCCCGCGGCGCTGTCTTCGCTCAGCTCGATCCAGAGCGCCCGCTCGGGGATGAACGCGTCCGTCTCGGCGAGGTAGATCAGCTCTCCCAGCCATTCGGCGAGCAGCGAGGGCAGGTCCTGGGCGCTGACGCGGAGCTCGCGCTCGACCGGCTCGCCGGGGCCCTCGGCGAGCAGCTCGCCGAGCGCGACCGTCGCCTCCTCGAACACGGCCTCGGCGCTCT
>DASSYK010000097.1:0-4142 GCA_035703345.1 Solirubrobacterales bacterium | reverse complement strand
GGACGAAAAGTCGCCCCAGGCGATCCTCGCTCCCGAGCGGTGTGGTGATTTCTGCGGTATCCGTGGATAAGGCGACATAGATCACCACCGACGGCTGATACAACCCGGCGATGCCCGAGCTGCCCGAGGTCGAGACGGTCTGCCGCCAGCTCGAGCCGGAGATCGAGGGGCACACGATCGAGCGGCTCGAGGTGCTCGACGCGCGTTGGTGCCGGCCCGTCGTGCCGGCCGAACTGGAGGCGGAGGTGTCGGGGCGCCGGATCGAGGGGCTCGGCCGCCGCGGCAAGTACATGCTGCTGGCGCTGGACGACGGTCGCACTCTGGTCATGCACCTGCGGATGACCGGCAACCTGATCCTGGTCGAGCCGGGCGGAGAGGCCATCGACCCGTCCGAGGGCCGGCGTCTCTACGAGGCGGAGCGCTCGGTCGAGAGACAGCATCTGCGAGCCTGCTTCACGCTCGACGACGGCCGTGAGCTCTGGTTCACGGACGTGCGCCGTTTCGGCGAGGCGTTCCTGCTCGACGACGACGGCCTCGAGGCGCGCTTCGCGCGGCTCGGAATCGAGCCGCTCTCCGACTCGTTCACACCCGAGGCGCTGGGCGCCGTTGCGGCGGGGCGCACGGCGCCGCTCAAGTCCTTCCTGCTCGACCAGTCGGGAGTCGCCGGCGTGGGGAACATCTACGCCGACGAGGCGCTCTTCCGGGCGCGCCTCCACCCGCTCTCACCGGCGGGCTCGATGCGGCCCGAGCACCACGAGGCGCTGCGGGACGGCGTCGTCGCGGCGCTCGAAGCGGGCATCGACGGGGGAGGCGCCTCGATAGACGACTTCCGCGACGGCCGCGGCGAGCAGGGGTCGATGCAGGAAGAGTTCCTCGTCCATACCCGCGAGGGCAGGCCGTGCCCCCGCTGCGGCGAGACGATCGTTCGCATCGTCGTCTCGGGGCGCTCGACCTACTACTGCCCCGGCTGCCAGGTCCGCCTGCGCCGCAAACCGCGGCGACGACGTCCGGTCCCTCGTTCAACGTAGATCGGTCATGGCCGGAAAGACGCTGAAGACGGAGGCGATCGTCCTGCGCAGCATTCGCTACGGCGAGGCGGACCGCATCCTCCACCTCTACTCGTCGGAGCGGGGGCGGGTCGGGGCGATCGCGAAGGGGGCGCGTCGGCCGAAATCGCGCTTCGGCGGCCGCCTGGAGCCCTTCTTCCGGCTCGACCTGATGCTGCACGAAGGGCGCGGGGAGCTGCTCACCGTCACCGCCGCCGACACCGTCGACGGGTATCCGCGCCTGCGCTCCGACGGGGCGGCGCTCGCCGCCGGCGCCCGCGCCTGCGACGCGGTGCTGCGCCTGCTCGATGCCGCCGAGCCCAACCCGCCCGCCTACAACCTGCTCTGCCGCTACCTGGCGCTGCTCGACGACCCGGCGGGCGGCGCGGCCGGGGTCGAGACGGCGCTCTCCTTCCGGCTCAAGCTGGCGCTTGCCGCGGGCTTCTCGCCCGAGCTCGCCGCCTGCGCCTGCTGCGGCGAGGCCGAACATCTGACCGGCTTCTCGGGTGCCGCCGGGGGAGTGGTCTGCGCGAGCTGCGAAGCGGGTTCGTTCCCGCTCTCCGAGGAGGCCCACCGCTTCATGGTGGAGGCGATCGCGAGGCCGCTGGCGGAGGCTCCCGCGGCCGAGGCGCCGGCGCTGCGCCAGGCCGAGCGGGCGGTCGGCGAGACGCTGGAGCACCACGCGCACGTCCAGCTGCGACCCGCGGCCTGAGCGCCTAGGATCGGCGGGTGCCTGCGACCGCGACGTTCGAGGACAGGGTCCGCGCCTGGGAGGCGGAGTTCCACTCGTCGCTGGCGACCCCGTCCTATCCGGCCCGCCGGCGGCAGCCCGAGCCCGACAGCCCGCTGCGTACCCCGTTCCAGCGCGACCGCGACCGGATCGTCCACTCGAAGGCGTTCCGCCGCCTCAAGCACAAGACGCAGGTCTTCATCGCGCCCGAAGGCGACCACTACCGCACCCGCCTCACGCATACGCTCGAGGCGTGCGGAATCGCCCGCACGGTCGCGCGCGCTCTCGGCCTCAACGAGGACCTGACCGAGGCGATCGGGCTCGGGCACGACCTCGGCCACCCGCCCTTCGGGCATACCGGCGAGCAGGCGCTCGACGTGGCGCTGCGCGAGCGCTGCGGCGGCGGCTTCAAGCACAACGAGCACTCGCTGCGCGTGGTCGACGTGCTCGAGCGCGACGGCAAGGGCCTCAACCTGACCGAGCAGGTCCGCGACGGGATCCTCAACCACACCGGCTCCGACAGGCCGGCGACGCTCGAGGGGCGCATCGTCAAGCTCGTCGACCGCGTCGCCTACATCAACCACGACATCGACGACGCATTGCGGGCGGGCATCCTCCGGCCCGGCGACCTGCCGACGGCGGAAATCGAGCTGCTCGGCCCGACCGGCTCGGCGCGCATCGACACCCTCGTGCGCGACATCGTCGAGTGCTCGCGTGAGGCCGGCGACATCTCGCAGAGCGAGGAGGTGGGCGGCGCGATGCTGCGGCTGCGCAAGTTCATGTTCGACCGCGTCTATCTGGGCGAGGCGGCTCGCAGCGAGCACGAACGGGCCAACCGCACCGTGCGCGGGCTCTTCGACCATTACATGGAGCACCCCGAGGAGGTGCCGGTGGGCGACCCCGATGCGGACGACTGCCAGCGAGTCGCCGACTACCTCGCAGGGATGACCGACCGCTTCTGCATCGCCCGGTTCACCGAGCTGACGGTGCCCCAGGAGTCCCGCTTCTGATGGCGCTGATCTCCAACGACAGCCTGGAGCGGGTCAAGCAGGCGGTCGACATAGTCGAGGTCGTCTCCGCCCACACCGACCTCCGTCGCCAAGGCTCGCGCTGGGTCGGGCTATGCCCGTTCCACGAGGAGCGCACGCCTTCGTTCTCGGTCGACGCGCAGGAGAAGCTCTACCACTGCTTCGGCTGCGGGGTCGGGGGCGACACGATCAAGTTCGTCGAGGAGAAGGAGGGGCTGGGCTTCGCCGAGGCGGTCGAGCTGCTGGCCGAGCGCTACGGGGTGGAGCTGGAGCGCGAGAGCGAGGACCCGCGGGCGGAGGCGCGCCGCCGGCAGAAGCGCCGGCTCAGCGAGCTGCTCGACCGCACCGCCTCCTTCTACGCCAACTACCTGTGGTCGGCGGATGAGGCGGCGAAGGCGCGGGCCTACCTGGGGGAGCGGGGCCTGGGCGAGGAGGTTCTGCGGGCGTTCGGGGTCGGCTACGCGCCGAGCGCCTGGGACACGGTGCTGCTGCGCGGTCAGCGGGCCGGCTTCCGCGTCGACGAGCTGCGCTCGGTCGGCCTCGCCCAGCGCGGGCGCGGTGGCGGCGAGTACGACCGCTTCCGCTCGCGCATCATGTTCCCGATCCGCGACCGGCGGGGGCGCACCCTCGGCTTCGGCGGCCGGGCGATGCGCTCCGACCAGGGGGCGAAGTACGTCAACACGGCCGAGACGGACTTCTTCCACAAGAGCCACATGCTCTACGGCCTCGACCTGGCGAAGGAGGCGATCGCGAAGGCGGGCCGCGCGGTGGTCGTCGAGGGCTACACCGACGTCCTCGCCCTGCACCAGGCCGGCGTCGCCGAGGCCGTCGGCGTGATGGGGACCGCGATCACCGAGGAGCAGGTGGCGGCGCTGTCCGGAATGGTTGACGAGGTCCTGCTGGCGCTCGACGCCGACTCGGCGGGGCAGGAGGCGATGCTGCGTGCACAGCGCGTCGCGGCCGGCCGCAAGGTCAGGCTCCGCGTCGCAGCGATGCCCGCCGGCGAGGACCCGGCGCAGATGATGGCCGAGGAGGGGGGAGCCGAGCGGTTCCGGGCGCTGGTGGAGAGGGCGGTCGACCTGCCCGCCTTCCAGGTCGGGCTCGTGCTCGACCGCACCGACACGGGCTCGCCGGCCGAGCGCGACCGGGCGCTGAGCGAGGTGGCGCCGATCCTGGCGGGGATGGGGGAGAGCGCAAGCCGCGAAGACCTCGTGCGGCGGGTGGCGGAGCGGCTCGACCTCGAGCCGGCGCTGGTGATGGGCAGGATGACCGCTGCGCAGCCACCGAGTGGCGGCGAGGCGCGCCCCGGGAGGGCGGACGGTCGCCGCCGGGGCACTG
>DASSYK010000094.1:0-18267 GCA_035703345.1 Solirubrobacterales bacterium | reverse complement strand
GAAACGAGGCTTCCATGCCGGCTCCTGACACGATCGTCCTCATCCACGGCTTCTGGGTCACTCCGCGCAGCTGGGAGGAGTGGATCCCCCACTACGAGGCGAAGGGCTACAAAGTCCTCGCGCCCGCCTACCCGGGCTTCGAGGTCGAGGTCGAGGCCCTCAACGAGGACCCGGCGCCGATCGAGCGGCTGACGATCGACGGAGTCGTGGACCATCTCACGACCGTGGTCGAGACGCTCGATTCGCCGCCGATCCTGATCGGCCACTCCGCCGGCGGCACGTTCACGCAGCTGCTGATGGACCGCGGCCTCGGAGCGGCCGGCGTCGCGATCAGCTCGGCCCCCACGGAGGGGGTGCCGGTCGTCCCGCTCTCCCAGCTCAAGGCCACGCTGCCGGTGCTGAAGAACCCGGCCAACCGCCACAAGGCCGTCGGGTTCACCCCCGAGCAGTGGAAGTACGCCTTCTGCAACACGCTCAGCGAGGAGGAGTCGAAGCGGCTGTATGACCGCTACGCGATCCCGGCGTCGGGAGGCGTCTTCTGGGAGAGCGCGCTGGCGACGCTGCGGCCCGGCCACCAGGGCACCCACGTCGACTACAAGAACCCCGACCGCGCCCCGCTGCTGTTCATCTCCGGGGCCGAGGACAACCTGATGCCTCCGAAGGTCCAGGCCTCGAACGCCAAGCACTACAAGGGCGAGGGCACCTTGACGGAGGTGAAGGTGTTCGAGGGACGCGACCACATGATCTGCGGCGAGGAGGGCTGGCGGGAGGTCGCCGACTTCGCCGTCGAGTGGGCGGAGGAGCACGCGGGGGCCCCCACGGCTGCCTGAGCGTCCGCGCCCACACGTGAACGCGGCGATCACCCACATCGGCGGGCCGACGGTCCTGATCGAGGTGGGCGGCTGGCGGCTGCTCACCGATCCGACGTTCGACCCGGCCGGCGGCAAGTACTCGTTCGGCTGGGGTACGGGCTCGCGGAAGACGGCGGGGCCCTGCATGTCTCCCGAGGAACTCGGCGGCATCGACGCCGTGCTCCTCAGCCACGACCAGCACGGGGACAACCTCGACGCCGCCGGTCGCGAGCTGCTGCCGTCGGCCGGGGCCCTCGTCACGACACCGGCGGGCGCCAAGCGCCTGGGCGGAAGCGCGCGCGGGCTGGAGCCGTGGGGGACGACGACCCTGGAGGCTCCCGGCCGCATCCCGATCGAGATCACCGCGACGCCGTGCCGACACGGCCCGCCGCTGCTGACCCCGATCGCGATCGGCCAAGTGACCGGCTTCGCCCTGCGCTGGGAGGGCCAGGAGCACGGCGCCCTCTGGATCTCCGGCGACACGGTCCTCTACGACGGCGTGCGCGAGGTGGCCGACCGCATCGACGTCGGTGTCGCGTTGCTGCACCTCGGCGGCGTGCGGTTCCCCGTCACCGGCCCGCTGCGCTACACGATGACCGCGGACGAGGCGGTCGAGCTATGCGGCCTGCTGCACCCGCGGATCGCGATCCCGATCCACTACGAGGGCTGGGAGCACTTTCGCCAGGGGCGCGAGGCAATCGAGGCCGCGCTCGCCGGCGCGCCTGGGGAGATCGCCCGCCTGTTCCGCTGGCTTACGATCGGTGAGCGCACGGAGATCGTCACCTAGGCCCCACGCCGGCGAGCGCGCCGCTCCCCGCTCCCGCCGACGAGGCCGCCGGCCGCGATGAGTTCCCGCAGTGCCGGAGGTCTCTATGAACGCAACCCGAGGATCATCGAACCAGCAGGAGGCAGCCATGCCGGCGACGATCGAGACCGTTGACGACTACCTCGCCGCACTGCCGCCGAAGGAGCGCGAGGTGCTGGGCGAGCTGCGCGAGACCATCAGGTCCGCCGCCCCGGAGGCCACCGAGGCGATCAGCTACGGGATCCCGCTCTACACCCAGAACGGGCACCTGGTCGGCTTCGGCGCCTTCAAGCACCACTGCAGCCTGTTCGTCACGAACTCTGAGGTGCGGGAGCGCTTCGCGAAGGAGCTCGAGCCCTACACGATCAACCACACGACGATCCGGTTCCCGGTCGACGATCCGCTGCCGGCGAGCCTCGTGGAGAGGATCGTCAGGTGGCGGATCGCGGAGAACGAGGGGCGCGCGTAGGGGAGCAGCGGCCCCGCACCGCTCGGTGAGCGCGCACCACCAGACGTAGGCGATCGCGTCGAGAAACCCGGCCGAGGCTAACCTCAATCGGTATGAGGGAGACGCTCGCCCCGCCGCTCCGGGCGGCACTGCTGACGGCCTTCGTCGCCGCCCTCGTTCTCTTCCTGCTGGAACCCCCCTCGCTCGGCGGCCTGACCGGGCTCCTGACGATCATCGGCGCCGGGGTCCTGATCGCGGTCCTCACCGCCTGGGTGACGGTGCGCCTGATCGGCGACGAGATGCCCGAGCCCGAGTTCCGGCGCCTCGTCGACCGCAGCGAGGCCCTGGCGGCGCTGCCGGTTCCGGACTACCCTCCGAGCGAGTTCGACGAGCTCGTGATCCAGGCGCTGGACGACCTGCCGCCCGACTTCCAGAAGCTGCTCGAGACGACGCCCGTCGTGGTCTCGCGCCTGGGCCACGAGTTCGGCGCCTACGGCCACTACATCGGCGGCACCGTGGCGCGGGACATCTATCCCGACCGCATCGTCATCTACGAGGACACCCTCACCCGCGACTTCGGCCACGATCCGGACCTGCTGCGCGCCCAGGTGGAGCGCACCGTGCGCCACGAGGTCGCGCACCACCTCGGCTGGGACGAGCCCGGGGTGCGCGGGTTGGGGCTCTAGCGCCCGCGAGGGAGCGCCGGGGGCCCGCCCGCCGGGCGGGCCCCCGGACCCTCGATCAGGCTCCGGTCGGCGGGCGCTCCGCCGGGCGCTCGTCGTCGCCGAACACGATGATCCCGTGCACGATGTAGATGCAGAGCACGAAGATGCCGAGCGACCACCAGGGGTAGTTGCCGCCGATCGACAGCAGGGCGCCGATCGCGCCGAGGCTGCCGCCGATGATCCCGATCACGCGGCCGTAGGGGTTGCCGGCCGCCAGGGAGAACCCGCCGGTCAGCTGGATCACCCCGAGGATGATCAGGACCCAGCCCAGCGTGTTGAGGTTGTCCAGGACGAACCGTGTGTCGCCGACGAAGATGTTGGCGTCGTCGAGCGCACCGATCCCGTAGATGATGTTGAGGGTGCCCACGATCAACAGCATGATCGCGGCGAACACCACTCGACCAGCACCTCTCATGGCTTTCCTTTCGTTGACTGCGCCGCGTGCAGCGGCCTTGGAGCCGGCGAAATGAGTCGAGGCCGGCCAGCCGAAGGTACGCGACGTGCGGGTCGGCAAAGTGCGTAGTCGCTACTGGAGCCATGTACGGGGTCGCCCGGGCAGAGGAGGGTCAGGAGTACGAGCAGCCGGCGCAGGCCGCGCCCGCACCGGCTGCCGAAGACCGGATCGCCAAGGCTGCTCGGCTAGGCGTGGTTGATCATCACGTGCTTGACCTCGGTGTAGTCCTCGAGTGAGTACATCGAGAGGTCCTTGCCGTAGCCCGACTGCTTGTAGCCGCCGTGGGGCATCTCGGCGACGATCGGGATGTGGTCGTTGACCCAGACGCAGCCGAAGCGGAGCGCCTTGGAGACGCGCATCGCGCGGCCGACGTCGCGGGTCCAGACCGATGAGGCGAGGCCGTAGCGGGTGCCGTTGGCCCACTCGATCGCCTTGGCCTCGTCGTCGAACGGCTGCACGGTGATGACCGGGCCGAAGATCTCCTTCTGGATCATCTCCGAGTCCTGGGCGGGGCCGGCGACGACCGTCGCCTCGAGGAAGTAGCCCGGCAGGTCGGGACGGCTGCCGCCCGTGACGATCTCGGCCCCGTCGGGGTTCTTGAGGAAGCCCTCGACGCGCTCGCGCTGGCGCTCCGAGTTGAGCGGGCCGAGGACCGTGTCGGCGTCGAACGTGTCGCCCGTCTTGTAGTCCTTGGCCTGCTCGGCGAGGCCGGAGACGACGTCGTCGTAGACGGCCTTCGAGGCCAGCACGCGCGTCGCCGCGGTGCAGTCCTGGCCGGCGTTGAAATAGCCGGTGCCGGCGATCGTCTCCGCCACCGCCTCCATGTCGGCGTCGTCGAAGACGACGACCGGCGCCTTGCCGCCGAGCTCGAGGTGGACGCGCTTGAGCGTGTCGGCCGCGTTCTCGGCGATCCACTTGCCCGTCTCCGGCGAGCCGGTGAGCGAGACGAAGTCGACGTCGGGATGCTTGACCAGCGTCGCGCCGGCCGGGTCGCCGTGACCGCCGACGAAGTTGCAGACGCCGGGCGGGAAGATCTCCGCGCACATCTCGGCGAGAACCTTCAGCGTGGTGACCGGCGTCGTCTCGGCCGGCTTCAGCACCAGCGTGTTGCCGGTGGCGAGCGCCGGGCCGATCTTCCACACGGCCATCATCAGCGGGTAGTTCCACGGCGTGATCTGCGCGCAGACGCCGATCGGCTCGCGGCGGATGTAGGAGGTGTGGTCCTCCATGTACTCCCCCGCGGGCTTGCCGTCCATGTTGCGGGCGGCGCCGGCGTAGAAGCGGAGCTGATCGACCATCGGGCCGATCTCCTCGTCGAACATCGCCTGGCGGGGCTTGCCCGCGTCCATCGTCTCGAGGTCGGTGATCTCGTCGGCGCGCTCGGCGAACGCGTCAGCAAGCTTCAGCAGCAGGTCCTGCCGCTGCGAGGGGGTGGTGTTCTGCCACGAGTCGAAGGCCTTGCGGGCCGCGGCGACGGCCTTGTCCACGTCCTCGGCCCCGGAGAGCGGGGAGCGGGCGATGACCTCGCCGGTTGCGGGGTTGAGCACGTCCTCCGACTCGCCCGTCGAGGGATCGGAGAACTCCCCCCCGATGAAGTTCCTGAGCTCGAGCACCTCGGTCTTCTTGTCCGTAGCCGTTGCCATCTGTTCCTTCCTCTCCTCTGTCTCGACGTTGTTCCAAGTGTTCTAAGCGGTCTGGGTGAGGCCGAGGGCTTCCTCGACCGGGGTGCAGTCGACTCCGATCGACTCGGCGACGGCGGGGTGGGTCACGGCCCCTCCCGCCACGTTGACGCCGAGCCGCAGCCCGGGGTCGCGTTCGATCGCACCGGCGACGCCGTGGTCGGCGAGCGCGAGCGCGTACGGAAGCGTCGCATTCGTGAGCGCTGAGGTCGAGGTGATCGGCACCGCGCCGGGCATGTTGGCGACGCAGTAGTGCGTGATCCCGTCGACCTCGAAGGTGGGGTCTGCGTGCGTGGTGGGCCTCGAGGTCTCGAAGCAGCCGCCCTGGTCGATCGCTACGTCGACGAGCACGGCGTTCCGCTTCATCAGCTTCAGCTGCTCGCGGCGGATGACGTAGGGCGCCCGGGCTCCGTGGACCAGCACCGCGCCGATCACGAGGTCGGCGCGGGGCAGCATCTCCTCGACCGCGAGGGTCGAGGAATGGACGGTCGACGCGCGCCCGGCGAAGGCGACGTCCAGCTCGCGCAGCTTGTCGAGCGAGACGTCGAAGACGAAGACGTCGGCCTCCATCCCGATCGCGATCGAGGCCGCGTTGAATCCGACCGCGCCGCCGCCGATCACCATCACGTTCGCGGCGGCGACGCCCGGCACGCCGCCGAGCAGGATCCCGCGCCCGCCGAGCGGCTTCTCGAGGAAGAAGGCGCCCGCCTGCGCCGCGATCTTGCCCGCGACCTCGCTCATCGGGGCGAGCAGCGGCAGCCGGCCGTTGACGTCCTCGACCGTCTCGTAGGCGACACAGATGGAGCCCGACTCCTGCAGGCCGCGGGTCAGGTCGGGGTCGGGGGCGAGGTGAAGGTAGGTGAAGAGCGTCTGGCCCTCGCGCAGTTTCGCGACCTCCGGCGGCTGCGGCTCCTTCACCTTCAGGATCAGCTCGGCCTCGGCGAAGACGGTGGCCGCGTCGGGGACCATTTCGGCCCCCTGCGCGCGGTAGGCGTCGTCGCCGATCGAGCTCCCCTCGCCGGCGCCCGCCTGGATCAGCACCTCGTGGCCGCTGTCCACCATCTCGCGCACCCCGGCCGCGGTGATCGCGACGCGGTACTCGTCCGGCTTGATCTCGGTGGGCACCCCGATCTTCATGCGATCAGCTCCTTGGCTCGCAGCGCCAGCCACATCTCGACGCGGTCGTTGGCGCGGCTGAGATCGCGCCCGGTGAGCTCCTCGATCCTCTTGATGCGGTACCGCAGCGTGTGCCGGTGGCAGTAGCAGTCGGCCGCCGCGCGCTCCCAGTGGCCGTTGCGGTCTATGTAGGCCTCCAGGGAGCGCAGCAGCTCGCCCGCGTACCGGTCGTCGGAGTCCTCGATCGGCCCGAGCACCGTCTCGCAGTAGAGCCGCAGCGCATCCCCGTCCTGGACGGAGAGCAGAAGGGTGAAGGCGCCGAGGTCGCGGTACGAGGCGACGTCCGGGGCGGCTCCGTTGGCGAAGGTCGTCGCCTCCAGCGCGCAGCGCGCCTCGTGGAACGAGTTGCGGAGACGCTCACTCGGCGCGCTGCGGCTCGCCGCCGCGCGGACCGGGCCGTGCGCCCCCTCGAGCGCGGCGCGGGCCGCCGCCGCGATCTCGATCGGGTCCGTCCCGCCGGGATCGACGACGCCGCAGAGCAGCTCGCGGCGGCCTGCCTGCTGGGTGGCGACGATGGCGGGGTGGTCCCGGACCCGCAGGTGCTGCTCGAGCGTCGCCTGGGCGGCCCCGGGGTCGCGGCACTCGAAGACGAGCGTCGCCGCGGTCTCGCCGATGCCGAAGGGCGCGAGGCGGTCGCGGACGTCGTCGCGGCCCAGCCGGCCCGACAGCGCCGCGGTCAGGACCTCGCCGGAGAGCCGGCGCTCGGTCTCGCGCGCCACGCGCCCGCGCATCAGCTCGAGCGCGACCACGACCGCGGCCTGCTGGACGGTGAGGCGCTCGAAGTCCCCGAGCTCGCCCGAGCGCCGGACGACGACCAGCCAGGCCTCGGCCGCGCCCCCGCGCGGGGAGACCGGGTGGGCGAGGGCGCGGCCGCGCAGGGCCGCCACCGACGGCACGAAGGGGGCCGCCGCCGAGCCGCGGTCGCTCACCTCCTTGCGGATCGCCTCCGTCACCTCGGCCGACAGCCGCCGCCCGCCGTGGGCGAGCGGCTCGCCGTGGGAGTCGAGCACGAGGGAGCTGCCGCCGACCGCCGCGGCGATCTCGCGGGCGATCTCCTCGAGCCCGCCGCCCTCGAGCACCAGCCGCTCGAGGCGCTCGTTGACCGCGATCCCACGGGAGAGCACGTCGTACTGCTCGTTCACCAGACGGTTCGCTGCCGCCTCGGTGATCGCGATGAAGGGCGTCTCGTAGGGGACCTCCATCAGCGGAAAGGCCGCCTTCTCGGCCGCCTTGACCATCTCGCGCGGGACGGAGTCGTGGTCGAATCCCGCCCCGAACCCGAGTCCCGCAACGCCGTTGGAGACGAGCAGCTCGATGAAGGCCCGCTGCGCGTCGGCGTCCTGGAGGCGGATGCCGGTCGTCAGCAGCAGCTCTCCGCCCGAGAGCCAGGGCGTCGGGTCGGTGAGCTCGCTGATGTGGACCCAGCGGATCTCACGGCCCACCGCCGCCTTCTTGCCGGCGGCGAGCTCGAGGCCGAGCTCGGTGGCGAGGCTGTCGACCGTGAGCATCGCGTCCGATCAGCGCGTGATGCGCTCGTAGGCCTCGATCAGCACGGGACGGAGCACGCCGATGATCTCCTCGAACTGCTCGGTGTCCGCGATCAGCGGCGGGGCGAGCTGGACGACGGGGTCGCCGCGATCGTCGGCGCGGCAGATCAGCCCGCGCCTGTAGAGCTCGCCGGAGAGGAAGCCGCGCAGCAGCGCCTCGGACTCGTCGTCGTCGAGGGACTGCTTGGTCTCCTTGTCCTTGACCAGCTCGATCGCGTAGAAGAACCCGTCGCCGCGGACGTCCCCGACGATCGGCAGGTCATAGAGCGACTCGAGCGCCTGGCGGAACTCGCCCTGCTTGGCCCGCACGTGGCCGCAGAGGTCCTCCCGCTCGAACACGTCGAGGTTCGCCATCGCGGCGGCGGCCGAGACGGGGTGGCCGGCGAAGGTCGAGCCGTGGGCGAACATCGCCTTGCCGTCCGCAAACGGCTCGTAGACCCTGTCGGAGGCGATCATCGCCCCCATCGGCGCGTACGCCGAGGTCAGCGCCTTCGCGGTCGTGACGATGTCCGGCTGGTAGCCGTAGCGCTCGCAGCCGAAGTAGTGGCCGAGCCGGCCCCACGAGCAGATCACCTCGTCGGAGATCAGCAGCACGTCGTGGCGGTCGCAGATCTCGCGCACCCGCTGGAAGTAGCCGTCCTGCGGCGGGAGGCACCCACCGGCGTTCTGGAGCGGCTCGAGGATCACGGCGGCCACGGTGTCGGGGCCCTCGAAGAGGATCCTCTCCTCGATCTTGTCCGCCGCCCAGAGCGGGTCGCGGTCGGCCGGCCAGCGGTAGCTGTCGGTGTTCGGGACGTGGCTGGCGCCCGGAGTAAGCGGCTCGAACTGGCTGCGCAGGTCCGGGATGCCGGTCGCCGAGAGGGCTCCCATGGTGGTGCCGTGGTAGGCGATCTCGCGGGCGATCAGCTTGTGCTTCGCGCCCTTGCCCATGGCCCGGTGGTAGTTGCGGGCCAGCTTCAGCGCCGACTCGACCGCCTCGGAGCCGCTGTTGGTGAAGAAGACGTGGTTGAGATCGCCGGGCGCGAGCGAGGCGATGCGCGCCGCGAGCTCGATCGCCCGCGGGTGGGCGTAGCTCCAGATCGTGACGAAGTCGAGCTCGCGGACCTGGGCGGCCATCGCGTCGCCGAGCTCGGCGCGGCCGTGACCGGAGTTGACGCAGAACAGCGCCGAAAGCCCGTCGAGGTAGCGGTTGCCCTTGTCGTCCCAGACGTAGCAGCCCTCGCCCCGCGCGATGATCGGGACGTCCTGCTCGGTGCTGAACGCGCCCATGCGGGTGAAGTGCATCCAGAGGTGCTCGCGGGCAAGTCGCTGCAGCTCGGCGTCGCTCCTCGCCGCGGGGGGAGCTGCGGTCTGCGAACTGGCTTGCATCGGTTACCTCCTGGCTTCGCTCGGTGCGATTCGACGGGTTGCACAAACGTAGAGCCGAGTGCCCGCGCCCGCAAGCGAGATTTCGGTCAAGCTTGCGAAAGCCGCTTGTACCGATCGTACAATGGGAGACGTTGCGTTTTGGGCATTCGCCAGTTGTCTGAGTGCCCGTCGTTGCCTAGGGTCCCGCTGGTCGCCGTGCCTTAGCATGGACCGGCGGCCGTTTCGACACAACGGAGGGTGTGAGCAGATGACAACCGCAGACCCCAGCGTCTCGCTCGTATCGATGACGAAGCGCTTCGGTGACTTCACCGCGGTGAACGACATCGACCTGGAGATCGGCCAGGGCGAGTTCTTCACGATGCTGGGCCCGAGCGGCTGCGGCAAGACCACGACTCTGCGCGTGGTCGCCGGCTTCGAGGAGCCGACCGAGGGCCGGGTCCTGATCGAGGGCTCGGACGTCGTCGGCCTTCCGCCTTACAAGCGCCCGACCAACACCGTCTTTCAGAGCTACGCGCTCTTTCCCCACATGAGCGTGGCCGACAACGTCGGCTTCGGCCTCAGGCGCCAGAAGGTGGACAAGGGCGAGATCGACAGGCGGGTGGGCGCCGAGCTCGAGCGCGTCGGTCTCGCGGGCGAGGGCAACCGGCGCCCGGCCCAGCTCTCGGGCGGCCAGCAGCAGCGCGTCGCGCTGGCGCGGGCGCTCGTCAACCTGCCGAAGGTGCTGCTGCTCGACGAGCCGCTCGGCGCGCTCGACCTGAAGCTGCGCAAGGGGCTGCAGGTCCAGCTCAAGCAGATCCAGCGCGACGTCGGGATCACGTTCATCTACGTGACCCACGACCAGGAGGAGGCGCTGACGATGTCGGACCGCATCGCGGTGATGAACGCGGGCAGGATCGAGCAGGTGGCCGACCCCGAGCAGGTCTACGGCAAGCCGGCGAGCACCTTCGTCGCGGGGTTCATCGGGGTCTCCAACCTGATGCCGGGCGTCGTCAGGGGCACCGGCGCCGCAGGCGAGGTCCAGCTCGACGCCGGCGTCACGGTGACGGCCGACGTCAACGGCTTCAGCGCCGGCGAGCGCTGCAACGCGGTGGTCCGCCCCGAGAAGCTCTGGGTCACCCCCGAGGGCGGGGAGGTCGATGGCAAGCTGCCGAACGTGGAGGGACTCGTCGAGAGCTCGCTCTACCTCGGCACCGCGACGCAGATGCTCGTGGGACTGCCAGACGGCGTGACCATGACGGTCCTCTGCCCGAACACCGACGAGGGGGAGCGGCGCAGCCTCCCCGGCGCCGGCCAGAAGGTGAAGCTTTCATGGGCGCCCGAGCACATGCATCTCGTGCGCGAGTCAGGTCAAGGCGGCGGCAGGGCCGCGGACGCGGAAGAGCAGGCGCAGGTCGCCTGATCCAGACAAGAGGAGGAGTCAACGTGAGAGGCAATACGAGGCTGAGGGCGCTGATGCTGGCGCTCGCGGCGCTGGCGGCGACGCTCGTCCTGGCCGCGTGCGGCGGCGGCGACGACGTCGGCGGCGCCAGCGGCAACGCGGCGGAGACGGCGGAGCCCGGTCCCGTGGAGGGTGAGTTCAACTTCTCAAACTGGGTGGGCTACATCGACAAGGGCGACGGCGGCACGGTCGCCGAGTTCGAGGCCAAGCACCCGGGCGTCACCATGAACTACAACGAGGACGTCAACGACAACGCGGACTTCTTCGGCAAGATGTCGCCGCTGCTCGACGGCGGCGAGTCCGGCGGCCGCAGCATGTTCGTGGTCACCGACTGGATGGCCAAGCAGATGAACGACCTCGGCTACCTCCAGGCGATCGACTACGCCGACGTGCCGAACGTCGACGCGAACCTGAAGCAGAACCTGCGCAGCCCGGAGTTCGACCCGGACCGCAGCTTCTCGATCCCGTGGCAGTCGGGCATGACCGGCCTGTTGGTCAACGAGAAGCTGGCGCCTGACGTGCGGTCGGTCAACGACCTGTTCGACCCCCAGTACAAGGGCAAGGTCACCGTCCTGACCGAGATGCGCGACACGGTCCCCCTGATGCTGAAGGCGGACGGGATCGATCCGGCCGACGCCACCAAGCAGGACTGGCTGGACGAGATCGACAAGCTCGACCAGGCCGTCCAGTCCGGTCAGCTGCGCCGCTTCACCGGCAACGACTACATCCAGGACATGACCAACGAGAACACGGTCGCGGTGATCGGGTGGTCGGGCGACATCGAGCTGATCGACAACGAGGACGTCACCTGGCGGATGCCGACCGACGGCTGCATCCTGTGGTCGGACAACATGGTGATCCCGGTCGGGGCGCCGAACACGGCGGCCGCGCTGGCCTGGGCCGACTTCGTCTACGACCCGAAGGTCCAGGCCGACATCTCGGACTACGTCCGTTACGTCAGCCCGGTCCAGGGGATCGAGGCGGTCAACCCCCAACTGGCCCAGGACGAGCTGGTGAATCCGCCCGAGGAGTTCACCGCCAACTGCTCGACGCAGCCCGACCCTCCGGGCAGCGCCGAGGACGTCCAAGAGGTGACCGAGGCCTTCCAGGCCGTGATCACCCAGTAGGACGCAGGGTTCCGGGGAAAGGCGCCGGCGGAATGCACGATCGATCGAGAACCACTCGATGACGAGCACCCGCCGGCGCCTGATCCCCTACGGCCTGCTCGGGCCGGGCGCGATCTGGCTCGCGCTGTTCTTCATCGTCCCCATGTACTTCATGGGGGAGCTCGCACTCCGGACGGGGACCTTCACCACCGGGTTCCAGTCGGGGTTCGAGATCTCGAACTTCTCGGACGCCCTCTCGGGCAACACCGAGCAGTTCGTCCGCTCCTTCATCTACGCGGGATCGGCGACGCTGATCGCGCTGGCGATCGCCTACCCCCTCGCCTACGCGATCGCGCTGCGCGCCGGGCGCTGGAAGCTGCTGCTGCTGTTCGCGGTCGTCGCTCCCTTCTTCACGACCTACCTGATCCGCACCATCGCCTGGAAGACGATCCTCGCCGACGAGAGCCCATTCGTCTCGCTCCTTCAGACGCTGCACCTGGTGCCCGAGGACGGGCGCGTGCTCGCCACGGGGGGCGCCGTGGTCGCGGGCCTCACCTACAACTTCCTGCCGTTCATGATCCTGCCGATCTACGCGAGCCTCGAGCGCATCGACACCAGCCTGATCGAGGCCGGCAAGGACCTCTACGCCTCCTCGACCCAGACCTTCCTCAGGGTCACCCTCCCGATCACGATGCCGGGAATCGTCGCGGGCGTGCTGCTCACCTTCATCCCCGCGGTAGGCGACTACATCAACGCCGAGATCCTCGGCGGCACCGGCACCTCGATGATCGGAAACGTGATCCAGTCGCTCTACCTCGAGCAACGCAACTACCCGGAGGCGGCTGCGCTGTCGTTCACGATGATGGCCGCGATCCTGGTCGTCGTGATCGTCTACCTGCGGATGGCGGGCACCGGCGCCTTCATGGGCGACGAGGACGAGAGGGACTGAGTGGAGGCGGCCACCGCCACCGCGAGCGCCCCCAGACAGGCCTCTGTGCCCTCCCGCGCCTGGGCCTGGCTCCGGCACAACGCCCTGCTGATCTTCGCCGGGGCGGCAGTCCTCTACATGCTGGTGCCGATCCTCGTGGTGGGGGTGTTCAGCTTCGACGCTGGGAACGAGCAGGGCGAGCTCGACTTCGTCTTCAGCGGGTTCACGCTGGAGTTCTGGCGCGAGGCCTTCGCGATCAAGGACGTGACCGACTCGATGAAGACCAGCCTCGAGCTGGCGGCGCTGTCGACGGTCGTGTCCACCGCGATCGGGACTCTGATGGCGATGGCGCTCGTCCGCTACGAGTTCCGCGGTCGCACGGCCTCGAACCTGCTGATCATCCTCCCGATGGCGACGCCCGAGATCGTGATCGGCGCCGCGCTGCTCTCGATGTTCGTCAGCTACGACGTGACGACCGGGTTCAACACCCTGCTCATCGCCCACGTCATGTTCTCGATCAGCTTCGTCGTGGTGGTCGTGCGCTCGCGCCTGATCGGGTTCGACCGCAGCCTCGAGGAGGCCGCCGCGGACCTGGGCTCGACGCCGCTCACCACCTTCCGCACCGTCACCCTGCCCCTGCTGGCGCCGGGGATCATCGCGGCGGCCCTGCTCGCCTTCGCGCTCTCGCTCGATGACTTCGTCATCTCGAACTTCAACTCCGGCACCACCCAGACATTCCCCCTCTACATCTACGGCGCGAGCCTTCGCGGCATCCCCGTCCAGGTCAACGTCCTGGCGACGATGCTGTTCGCGGTGACGGTCGTGGCGATCGCGCTGGTGCTCTGGCAGCAGCGCCGCGCAGAGGCGATGGCGGCGGTTCGCCCGGATCCAGAGGTTTGAGTTCCCGCGAATCGAGGTAGGTTCCGCCCGTGCGCACCGGGGAGATCGCGCTGCATACCAACGACACCGGGCTCCGGGTGGTTGCGATCAGCGGCGAACATGACCTGAACACCGCGCCCGACCTGCGGGCGCGCCTCGACGAGCTGATCGAGGCCGGCGATCCCGTGATCGTCGACCTGACCCCCGCCACCTTCGTCGACTCCTCCATTCTCGGGGTGATCCTCGACGCCCGCCGGCGCGCCCAGGAGGCCGGGATCGGCCTCGCCGTGGCGCAGGGCGACGGCGCCGACGCGGTCGCACGAGTGCTCGAGATCACGGGGCTGCGCGAGGAGCTGCCCGTCCACGACGACGTCGAGTCCGCCGGAGCCGCCCTCGGCGACCGAAGGCCGGCGGCGTGAGCGAGCCCGAGCTCGATCTCACCCTCCCCGCGCGCGCCGACAACGTGATCGTCGTGCGGCAGGCGATCGCCGGCCTCGGCGAGGCCCTCGGAATGCCGGACCAGCGGGTCGACGACCTGAAGACCGTCGTGACCGAGGCCTGCAACAACGTCGTCGTGCACGCCTACGACGGCGAGGCCGGCCCGATGAAGGTCACCGCGGCGGCGGACGACGACTCGGTGACCGTGACGGTCAGCGACCAGGGCACCGGGTTCCGCCCGCGCGCCTCGGAGGGCGGGCCGACGCTCGGCCTCGGGCTGCCGCTGATCGCATCGCTCTCGAACAGCTTCGAGATCAGCGGCGGCGCCGGGGGCGGCACCAGCACCACGATCCGCTTCGCGCTCCCGTCGGGAAAGGTCGAGGCTCCCGAGACCGATGCACCGGCCGCGATCTCGGAGGAGCTGAACATGGCGATCAGCCCGGGCGCGATGGTGAAGCCGGTGATCGCCCGCGTGATCGGGGCACTCGCTGCCCGCGCGGAGTTCTCCGTCGAGCGTCTGTCCGACACCGTGCTCATCGGGGACGTCGTCTCGGCCCACACGGGCGACGACTTCGCGCACGGGAAGACGCAGATCGCCATCACCGACGGCGATGGCACGCTCGACGTGCGCGTCGGCCCCCTCGTCGAGGGCGGCGGCCGGCGTCTGCTCGACCAGATGGACCTCCCGGGGGACCAAGGCTCGGTGCGAGGCCTGGCCCGCTCGATGGAGATCACCAGCGACGAGACCGAGGACGGCGAGGCGGCCGAGTTCCTCGTCTTCGCCGTCGGATCCGACTAGGAGGTCTCGGCCCCCGGGCCGAGCTCGTCCTCGCGGACGGCCTCGCGCAGCTTGTCGAGCGTCGAGCGCAGGATGCGCGAGACGTGCATCTGCGAGACGCCGACCTGCTCGGCGATCTCGCTCTGCGTCAGGTCCTCGACGAAGCGGAGGTGCAGGACCTTGCGGTCGCGCTCGGAGATCGACTGCAGGGTCGGCTGGATCGCAGCCCCGTACTCGACGGTGTCGAAGCCGAGATCCTCGGCGCCGATGCGCTCGCCGAGCGGCGCCGGCTCCTCCGCGTCGCCGTGGGACGAGGAGGCGTCCAGGGAGACGGCGTGGTGACCCTGAGATGCGTGCATCGCCTCGAGGACCTGCTCGTCGGTGACCTGGAGGCGCTCGGCGATGTCGGAGATCGTCGGCGCGCGGCCGAGGCGCGCGGGCAGCTCGGCCAGGGCCCGCTCGACCTTGAGGATGCGCTCCTGAACGTCGCGCGGGACATGAACCGACCAGCCGCGGTCGCGGAAGTGGCGCTTGAGCTCGCCGAGGATCGTGGGCACCGCGAACGTGGAGAAGGCGGTCCCGCGCTCGGGGTCGAAGCGGTCGATCGCCTTGACCAGACCCACGCTGGCGACCTGGACGAGGTCGTCATAGGGCTCGGCTCCGCCGGCATACCGCGCGGCCAGCCTGCGGGCGAGCGGCATGAAGCGCTGGACCAGCTCCTCGCGCACCTGCGGCGAGCGCTCGCGCGCGTAGCGCCGCAGCAGCGGGCGCTCGGCCGAGAGCTGCTCCTCCGAGCCCGGGGAGGGTGATCTTGGAGTCGAGGCCGATTCCTTGGCTGTCATTTGTTTCGAGACGCCCAACAGTGTTCCCCTCGCGGTCGCCCGCGGGCTCCCCGCGTTGAGTCGTTCTCCCGGGCGCGTGGAGCGTTCCCTGCACTGACCGTACCCGGCCCACGCACGCCCAAACAAGCGGGTCATCGAAACTGCGCAGACGGGATGCGCAGAGGGATGGCCGGGATGTTTACCTCTGCGACCCCGGGGTACCAACATTTCGAGTCGAGGCAGCGGGCGGGCGCTCGGAGACCCCCTACTCCGGCGCCCGCCCACAAATACGCCTCGTCTTCGCCGGGCTTGACCTCGGCGCAGGCGGGCGGATAGGGCGGCCGGTTTCCTTCTCCCCCTGGTCGCCCTTGCCCGCCTTGGGTTTCGGGTCTGATGGCGAGGCCGGAGGACGACCACCCCAAGGCAATACGATCGGCCCATGGCTTCTCTCGAGACCCGCCTCCTGATCAACGGCGAGCAGGTCGCCGGCGACGGCGTGAAGCTCGAGGTCGAGAACCCCTTCAGCGAGGAGACGATCGCGACGGTCGGCGCGCCGGGGACGGAGCAGCTGGGCGCCGCGATGGCAGCCGCGCGGGAGCGCTCGCGCGAGTGGGCGGCCACCCCGGCGGTGGACCGCGGCGAGCTGCTGCACGAGGTCGCGGATCGGCTGAAGGAGCGCACACGGGAGCTTGCAGAGGTGATGACGACGGAGGGCGGCAAGCCGCTGATCGAGAACCGCGACGAGGTCGGCTGGACCGCGGCCTGCTTCGACTACTACGCCGAGATCGGGCGAGACTCCGCCGGGCGCGTGATCCCCTCGATCGAGGCCTCGCAGCTCGCGATGGTGATCAAGGAGCCGCACGGCGTCTGGGGCTGCATCGTGCCGTGGAACTACCCGCTGCTCCTGCTCGGCTGGAAGCTCGCGCCGGCGCTGGCGGCGGGCAACACGGTCGTCTGCAAGCCCTCCGAGCTGACCCCGCTCTCGACCCTGATGCTGGCCCCCTGCTTCGAGCACCTGCCGGCGGGCGCCGTCAACATCGTCGCCGGGGCGGGCGACGTGGGCGCCGCGATCGCCTCCGACGAGCGCGTGGACGGCGTCGCCTTCACGGGCTCGGTCGAGACCGGCAAGAAGGTTGCGCGCGCCTGTATCGACCGCGTCGCGCGGGTCAACCTCGAGATGGGCGGCAAGGATCCGTTCATCGTCTGCGCCGACGTGGCGCCGCGGATCGAGGTGGCGGCCAAGGGCGGCGCCTGGGCGGCCTTCCTGAACTCCGGCCAGGTCTGCACCTCCGCCGAGCGCTTCTACGTCCACCAGGACGTCTACGACGACTACCTCGCGGCCTTCGCCGAGCACACCCGCGGCCTCGTGATCGGCGACCCGATGCAGCCGGACACCGACATCGGCCCGATGGTCTCGGCGGCGCAGCGCGGCAAGGTCGCGGCGCAGGTCGAGGCCGCCGTGGCGGCCGGAGCCGAGGTCGTCGTCGGAGGGGGTGACGGCGGCCAGCGGAGCGGCCATTTCTTCGCGCCGGCCGTCGTCACCGGCGCGCCGGCAGAGACGCAGCTGCTGAGCGAGGAGACCTTCGGGCCGGTTGCCCCGCTCGTGCCGGTGAAGAGCCTCGACGAGGCGATCGAGCTGGCGAACTCGACCCGCTTCGGGCTCGGAGCCAACATCTATACCCAGGACTTCCGCACGATCCTGCGCTGCATGCGCGAGATCAAGGCCGGCACGGTCTGGTTCAACGACCCGCTGACCGACAATGACGCCGGCCCGTTCGGCGGCTTCAAGCAGTCGGGCCTCGGCCGCGAGCTCGGCCGCGAGGGCCTCGAGGCCTTCCAGGAGACGAAGCACGTCCACATCGAATCCGAGGTGGCGCCGAAGGAGTGGTGGTACCCGTACTCGCAGTACGGCGGCGGCGAGCCTCCCCACGGCGCCTAGGCCCGGGCCTAGACTCGCCGTAAGTGACCGACCAGCACGAGACCCCCTATCTCGACGCGGTCGCCGCCTACGTCGCGCGGGATCCCGGCAGGCTCCACGTGCCGGGCCACAAGGGGACCGGCGCCGACCGCGAGCTCGCCGAGGTCTTCGGCGCCGCGGCCGTCCTGCACGACCTGCCGGCGGGGATCGAGGGCATCGACGTCGCTCCGCCCGAGCCGACCCCCTTCCAGCGGGCCCAGGACCTCGCCGCCGCCGCCTGGGGCGCCCACCGCAGCTGGTTCCTGCTGAACGGGGCGTCCGGGGGCAACCACGCGATCTGCCTGATGCTGGCGCACGCGCTGCGCAAGACCGACGAGGGACCGCCCCACCGGGGCCTCGTGGTCGTCCAGCGCAACGTCCATTCATCGACCATCGACGGCCTCGTGCTCTCGGGCCTGCGGCCGCACTTCGTCGCGCCGGAGATCGACTCCGAGCTCGGCATCGCCCACTGCGTCACTCCCGAGGCGCTGAAGCGCACCCTGGAGGCCGTCCCGACCGCCCGCGCGGCACTCGTCGTCTCCCCGACCTACTTCGGCGCCGTGGCGCGTGTGGCCGAGCTGGCCGAGGTCGCCCACGCCCGCGGCATCCCCCTCGTCGTCGACGAAGCCTGGGGCGCCCACCTCTACTTCCACGACGACCTGCCGGCGGGCGCCCTGCGCAACGGCGCCGACATCGTCCTCTCCTCCACGCACAAGATCGTCGGCAGCCTCACGCAGTCGGCGATCCTGCACCTCGGCTCGCCGGAGCGTGTCGATGAGAACCTGCTCGACCGCTCCGTGACGCTGATCGAGACGACGAGCCCGAGCGCGCTGCTGGGCTCCTCGCTCGACGCCGCACGCCGCCAGGCC
>DASSYK010000144.1:0-8403 GCA_035703345.1 Solirubrobacterales bacterium | reverse complement strand
GCCGATGCAGGGGGAAGTGGCGCCGGCGTCGCGGTAGCGCTCCACCGCCGCCCGGACCTCGTCCTCGCCGCCGATCCCCGCGATCTCACCGAGCATCGCGTCCGAGATGCCGGCCTTCGCCTTCTCCACGTCGCCCGCTGCCATTCCCTCGTCGAAGGCGGCGATCTCGGCCTCGAATCCCGACCGCTCCAGCATCGCGCGGTAGAAGGGCAGCGACATGTACGTGACCAGCTCCTGGCGCTGCGAGGCGCGCCCCGCTTCGGCGTCGCCGGTCAGCCCGACGGGCACCGCGGCGACGACGTCGAAGCCATCCATCGAGAGGCCTGCCTCCGCACGTGCGGCGCTGACCTCAGGGATCACGACGTCGCGGATGTAGGCGGGGCTGCAGAGCCAGAGCATCACGCCGTCGCCGATCCGGGCGGCGAGGCGGAGCATGTTCGGCGAGAGTGCCGCCACGTAGATCGGCAGCTCGGGCCGCGGCTCGTAGCCAATGAAGCGGAAGCGGGTGGGGAAGAACTCGCTCTCGGGCGGGCTCTCGCCGCGGAACATCGCGCGGACGGCGCCGACGTAGTCCCGCATCTGGCTGACCGGCTTCGTGATCTTCGAGCCGAACCAGTTCTCGACCGTGACCTGGTGCGAGACGCCGAGGCCGAGCACCATGCGGCCGCCGGAGTACTCGTCGATCGTCGCGGCTGCCTGGGCCGTGGCCACGGGCGTGCGCGAGAAGATCGGCAGGACGCCGGTGCCCAGCCGGATTCGCTGGCTCGACGCGGCGAAGGCCATCAGGACCGTGGGCGAGTCCCGGCCCGCGATGTGCGTCGTGTACGCGGCGTCGAAGCCGAGCTCGTCGGCGCGCCTGACGCGCTCGAGGCCGCGCTCCAGCGAGCGCCCGGGGGAGACGAAGCAGCCGATCGGCACGGCGGGATCCTAAGCGCTCCGCTTGCGGCGCGAGCTCGTCCGGCGCGGGCCACGGCGCGCGGTTGGGATCGCGTGCCGCCTATTGCCGGCATGAGATCCCAAGCGGCGGTCGCCGGGCGCGGCGGCTGGGGCCCCTAGTGCGCCTCGTCCGGCGCATGGGCCGGCGGCCGTGATTCCTCGGCGAGCGAGGTGATCTCGAGGGCGCCGCGGGAGGCTCCCTCGAGGACCTCGGTGGCCTCTTGGGCGGAGCGGGCATAGAGCTCGACGAGGAGGTGGACGATGATGCGCTCCTCGTCGTGTTTGTGGAAGCGGACGTGCGTGAAGAACTCGCGGGTGCCCTGGTCGCCGAAGGCTCCGTAGGTGAGGGACTCGGCGGCCCCCTCGCCGGAGCAGTTCTCGACCTGGTCCTGGTCGACGGTGACGGTGCAGGAGGCGACCCAGGGGGTGCCGGCGATCATGCGCTCCCAGCGGTCCTCGACGGGGACGACGCGCTCCTCGGCGATGGTCAGGTGCGGCTGGTCGTGCAGGCAGCGCAGGCACTGGACGACCGCCTCCTGGACCTCCTCCATGCGCTCGGTCGGCTCGCCCGTTTCGGGGTCGACGCGGAGGATGGCGTCGTAGTGGAGCTGGACCTCGAGGTCGCGGGCCCAGCAGCGATAGCAGCGCAGCCAGGCGCTGCGGTCCCCGTTCAACTCCTCGTTCACGCCTTCAGGCTAGCCGGAGCCCGCCGGCGAACGCGGGATGCGGCGGTCAGCCCGCTTCGGTGATCGCCTGCTCGAGATCCGCAGCGGTGGCCGCGTTCGGGAGCGGCGTCAGCCCCCGCGGTCCGTCGATCGCGAACGACGGGGTGCCCGTGAAGTCGAGGCCGGCGGCCTGCTTGTCCACGGCCTTGATCTCCGCGCTCCAGCGCGCGGGATCGCGATCGGACTCCCACTGGTCGAGGTCGGGCACGCCGGCGTCCTCGGCGATCCCGCGGAGGAACTCGTCCGTCACGTACCCCGAGTTCTCCTCGCCCTGCTGGGCGTAGAAGGCCTCGACGAAGTTCCAGAGACGGTCCTGCTCGCCGGCGGCGAGCGCGGCGGCCGCCGCGGTCTCGGAGTCGGGCCCGAGGATCGCCCAGGTGCGGAACTGGACCTTGGCCTCGCCGCGGCTCACAGGTCCCCCGAGCAGGTCCGGGATCTCGCCCGTTCCCACCTGGGCGCAAAAGGGGCACTGCAGGTCGGCGAACTCGAGGACGGTCACCGCCGCGTTCGGCTCCCCGATGGTGTCTCCGTCCTGCGGGAGGCCGTCGATCAGGGCCTGGACGTCGCCGCTGGGTGCCGCGGTCTCCTCGTCGTCGCCGCCGCTCTGGCTGACGACGATGGCCACGGCGATCAGGAGCACGGCCCCGAGAACCGCCAGCACGATCAGCTGGGTCGAGCGCGAACGACCCCCCGTTGGCGCCTCTGGACTCACGCGGCCATCCTAGCCCGGCGAATCGCCTGCCGCCTCCGCGGTTGCCCCGAGGTATCCGCTGGCGCGCATCAGGTTGACGAGCAGCAGCAGCGTCATCAGCGCGGCGCTCGCCACGCACCACTGGCAGATCGCCTCGATCTCGAACAGCTCGAGGTAGGTGAGGTACGCGCTGAAGCCGAACCCGAAGACCGACGCCAGCAGGCCGGTGAACCGGCCCGGGTCGCCCGGCATGAGCGCGGCGGCGGCGAGGATCAGATAGCCGCCGATCCCGATCACCGACACGTTCACGCCGAGCAGGTCGGCGTACTCGCTGTCGGCGACCTGCTCGCAGCCGCCGCTGCCGGCCACGCAGACCGGGGCGCCGCGGTCCGCCTCCGCGATCGCGATGTAGGTCGCGACCGCAACCCCCGCCAGGGCCAGCACGAGCGCGCCGGTGCGCAGCGTCCGCTCGCTCGGCACGTCAGGCGGGCTGCGGCTCGGTGGCTTCTGCGGCTGCGGCGACGAGGTCGGCGATCTCGCCCATGATCCGGTTCAGCTCGAAGTCCTTGGGGGTGTACACGCGCTCGATCCCCGCCTCCTGCAGGGGCGCCACGTGGGCGGGCGGGATGATCCCGCCGACGATCACCGGGATCTGGGAGCCCTCCGCACGCAGCAGCTCGACCACGCGCGGGACCAGCTCGAGGTGGGAGCCGGAGAGGATCGAGAGGCCGACCACGTCGACGTCCTCCTGGACCGCGGAGGCGGCGATCTCGTCGGGCGTGAGGCGGATACCCTGGTAGACGACCTCCATGCCGACGTCGCGCGCGCGGACGGCGATCTGCTCGGCGCCGTTGGAGTGCCCGTCGAGCCCCGGCTTGGCGACCAGGATCCGGATCGGGTGCCCGAGCCGGTCGGACACGGCCTTGACGTGGGCGCGGGCGGCCTCCAGCAGCTCGCCGTCGGAGCCCTGCGGCGCGCCGGTGACGCCCGTCGGCCCGCGATAGTCGCCGAAGGTCTCCCGCAGGGTCCCGGCCCACTCGCCCGTCGTGGCACCGGCGCTGGCCGCCTCGATCGTCGCGGGCATGATGTTCGCCCGCTCGTCCGCGGCCGCCGCGGCGAGCTTCTCGAGAGCGGCGTCGACAGCGGACTGGTCGCGCTCGGCCTTCCACTGCTCCAGCGCCTCGACACGCTCGCGCTCGACCTCGGGGTCGGGGGTCAGGATGCCGCCGTCCTCGCCCGTGGTGAGCGGCGAGTCCTCGGACTCCGTGAACTTGTTCTGGCCGACGACCACGAGCTCGCCCCGTTCGATCTTCGCCAGGCGCTCGCGGTTCGATTCGACGAGCTGCGCCTTCATGTAGGGGACCGCCTCGACGGCGCCGCCGTGCCCGGCGACGGTCTCCATCTCGGCCCTGACGCCCTCGGCCAGCTCGTCGGTCAGCCCCTTCATCACCACCGACCCCTCAAAGATGTCCGGGTACTCGAGCAGGTCGGTCTCGTTGGCGAGGATCTGCTGGATCCGCAGGCTCCACTGCTGGTCCCAGGGGCGGGGGAGGCCGAGCGCTTCGTTCCACGCCGGCAGCTGGATCGCCCGGGCGCGGGCGTCCCGGCCCATCGTCACCGCCAGCGCCTCGAGCACGATCCGCGGCACGTTGTTCTCCGGCTGCGACTCGGTCAGGCCGAGCGAATTGACCTGGACGCCGTAGCGCATGCGCAGGAGCTTCGGCTCGGTGACGCCGTAGCGCTCCCGGCCGATCTCGGCCCAGAGGCGCGTCATCGCCCGCAGCTTCGCGTGCTCCTCGATGAAGCGGACGCCCGCGTTGACGAAGAAGGAGATGCGCCCGAAGACCTTGGGGAAGTCCTCGTCGGCGACCTGGCCGCGCGCCTTCACCTCGTCGAGCACGGCGATCGCGGTCGAGAGCGCGTACGCGACCTCCTGCACGGGCGTCGCCCCGGCCTCCTGCAGGTGATACGAGCAGACGTTGATCGGGTTCCACTTCGGGATCTCGTTGACGGTGAACGCGACCGTGTCCGCGATCAGCCGCATCGAGGGCCCGGGCGGGAATGCGTAGGTGCCGCGGGCGAGGAACTCCTTGATGATGTCGTTCTGAGTGGTGCCCGCGAGGGCGGCCCGGTCGACCCCGTTCTCCTCGGCGACCGTCACGTAGAGGCCCAGCAGCCAGGCGGCGGTGGCGTTGATCGTCATCGACGTGTTCATCTCGCCGAGCGGGATGCCGTCCAGCAGCTCGCGCATGTCGCGCTTGGACACGATCGAGACGCCGACCTTGCCGACCTCGCCGCGCGCGAGCACGGCGTCGGGGTCGTACCCCGTCTGCGTCGGGAGGTCGAAGGCGATCGAGAGGCCGGTCTGGTCCTTGGCGAGGTTCTTGCGGTAGAGCTCGTTGGAGCGGCGGGCGTCCGAATGGCCGGCGTAGGTGCGCATCACCCACGGGCGGTCGCGCTCGTGCAGGCGGTGCTCGCTCATGCGCCCAATGGTAGGTAACAACTTGCCAGCGCGACCGCTCCGAACCGTCGTGCGCTGTGTTCTTGCAGGCTCCAGCGGGTCTCTCGTCTACCCTCGCCACCCGATAGTGCGCACCAAGCTCACAGCCCTCGTCGTGTTCTGCGCCGCCCTCGCGCTGGGCGTCGCCGCCGCCCATGCGGGCCCGGTCGTCGTCGCCCTGTACACGTTCGAGAACCCGGCGGACGCGAGCGCCTTCGTCAAGGGCAGCGGGACGAAGTGCACGAAGAAGACCGGCAAGGGCAACATGCCGATCACCGTCGGGCCCGGGACGAACTCCTGCGTGTTCCGCAGCTCGGTCGTGGCGGACTCGAGCGATCTCGCCCCCGACCAGGAGGTGAGCGCCGTCGGCTCGATGGGCGCGCGGACGCCCCGCAAGCTTCAGAAGAAGGCGTACGTCGCCGTCCAGGTGCGCGCGTCCGAGAACGCGAGCTGGGAGCTCCGCGTGCGCCCGGTCGCCCGCAGCTGGCAGGTCTTCCGCGATCCCAAGGGCGCGGCGGGCCCGGCGCTGTTCCGCTCGGGCAAGGGCAAGTTCATCCGCACCGGGAGCAAGCCGAACGCCCTGCTGCTGCGGGCATTCGACTACGGCACCCCGGACACGCAGCTCCTCGCGACGGTCAACGGCAAGGCCGTCCTCAGTGCCACCGACGCGGCTGCGGACCAGCCCGACGGACGCCGCAACGGCGTGTCCACCGGCGCCAAGGGGGCCGCGGCGGGCACGGGCATCGTCGGGATCTTCGACGACGTCGCAATCAAGGTCCCAAACCCCTTCTAAGCCATCTCTAAGCTCCGCACGGTGGGCACCACCACCGTCGAGCGACCCCGCCCGGCCGGGCCCGAATCCGGGCTCGGCGGCAACTGGATGGTGATCGTCCTCAACGACGATCACAACACGTTCGACCACGTCGCCAAGACGCTCGCGCGCGTGATCCCCGGCGTCAGCCTCGACAACGGGTACGCGATCGCCGACCGCATCCACAACAGCGGCCGGGCGACCGTCTGGAGCGGGCCGAAGGAGACCGCCGAGCTCTACTGGGAGCAGCTTCAGGCCGCGGGTCTGACGATGGCACCGCTCGAGCAGCACTAGCTGAGGGACCCACCACGGCGTTAAGGTGGCCGACATGAGCGACAGCGACCAGTTCGACGACGGCCGCGCCCACGAGGAGAGCGAGTCCGACCCGGGCGACGGCGCCTCGCCCGAGGAGCGCCGGGTCCGCGAGGAGGAGGCCGCGGCGGCGCGCGAGGCCGGCCGGATAGGCGGCCGTAGCGGCATGGAGGACGTCGAGCCCGCCGAGCGCGCGGTGGAGGAGGCCGGCGGCGGCGTCGCGGAGGGCTTCGAGCAGGCCGAGGAGCGCCTCGAGGAGATGGCGACTCACGGCGAGGACCGCCACGCCGACCCGCTCAAGGACGCCGGCGAGCCCGAGGGCGAGCGGCCGCGCGGCGAGTACGCCGAGGCGGACGAGATCGAGTCGACCGAGACCGACGAGGACACCCAGGGCACACCCGGGGACCTCGACCACTCGGCCGACTGACGTCGGCGGCCGCTAGCTCGCGTTCTTCTCTATCTCGGTGTCGTCGCCCGGACCGCCGCGCAGGTCGTCCTTGCCCGGGCCCCCGACCAGGCGGTCGCGGCCGGGGCCGCCGCGGAGGCGGTCGCGCCCGGCGCCGCCGCCGATGACGTCGTCCCCTGCGGAGCCGGCCAGCAGGTCGTCGCCCGCGTGCCCGGTGAGGACGTCGGCCGCAGGTCCGCCGACGAGGCGGTCGGAGCCGGCGTTGCCGAGCAGGCTGTCGCGGCCGCGGGCCCCGTTCAGCTTGTCGTTCCCGGGGCCGCCGGAGAGGACGTCGCGGGCGGGGCCGCCCCTCCCACGGTCGTCGCCGCCCTCGCCGAAGAAGGCGTTGAAGGCGCCCGGGCCGCCGATGAAGCGGTCGTTCCCCTCGCCGCCGATGGCCAGTGCGCCGGTCCCGACGCCGAAGCCGGGGAAGCGCGCCTCGCCGAAGGCGCCGGTGACGCCGGAGAAGTCGACGACGTCGTCGCCGCCTCCCACCTCGGCGTTGATCTCGGCGACCTTGGCGCACGGGACCGGGCCGCCCTTGGGATTTCGCCCATTCACCTTGGTGAGCCCGTCGCGGTCGCAGACGACCTTGAGGCGCTCGCCGCCGTTGCCGCCCGTGATGGCGAGCAGGCGGGAGTCGAAGCTGGCCGTGACCTCGGCCGACGCGCCCGGCGCTGCCGCGAGCAGCCCGGCGCACGCGCACGCGGCGACGATCGCTGTGCGTAGCCCGTCTCTCATCGGACGCAACAACACCGAGAGGAGCCGGAAGTAGCTGACTCGGCTACTCGCCGGCGATCAGCGCGTGCCAGCTCGGCAGGATCGGCTTGGCGTAGTAGTTGATCGCCTGCTCCCGGATCGCGGAGACCTCGTCCGAGTACCAGTAGCGCTCGAAGTCGGCGCGGTTCTCCCAGACGCTCGCCTGCCGGAACAGCAGGGGGTCGTCCTCGGCGCGGGTCAGCGACCAGGACCTCGCCCCGAAGGCCATCGCGCGCTCGGCACCCGGCTGCCAGATCTCGTACCAGCGATCCGCGCGAAAGGGCGTGATGTGCCAGTCGATGTAGCAGACCTCCATCGCCATGCTTCAGGCACCCACTTGACCGTGTCGGTCCTCGCTCATGCTCCGACCTCCGCGCGAATGGCCCCGGGCCCCTCCTCTTGCTTGCCCTCTTCCTCGTCGGTCGCGCCGACCAGGATCGAGATCTTGCCCAGGTGCTTGTTCTCGTGGAGGAGCTGGTGCGCCTCGGCGACGCCGTCGAAGCCCATCACCTTCCAGAGGACCGGCTGGATCTTGCCCTCCGCCATGAGCTGGTTGGCGCGCATGCACTCGTAGGCGTTCGCGAAGTGCGAGCCGATGATCTGCTTCTGGCGCATCCACAGGTAGCGCACGTCGAAGTCGAGCGTGTATCCCGAGGTGGCGCCGCAGATCACGACCTTGCCGAACGGCTTCACGACGAACACCGAGGTCGGGAACGTCGCCTGGCCGACGTGCTCGAAGACGATGTCGGGCGCGTCGCCGAGGATCTCCTTGACCCTCTTTGCGAAGCCCCGCGACTCCTTGAAGCGCGCCTTCTCCTCGTCGGGCGACTCGCCGCCCTTGCGCATCATCCCAGCGAACTCGTTGCGGTCGATGTAGTCGACGGCGCCGAGCCGCTTGACGAGCTCGCCCTTCTCGGCCGAGGACACGACTCCGACGGCGTTGGCCCCAGCGGCCTTGCAGAGCTGCACGGCGAAGACGCCGAGTCCGCCCGCCGCGCCCCAGATCAGGACGTTGTGCCCGGCCTGCAGCTTGCACTGGTCCATCAGCATCCGGTAGGCGGTGAAGTAGGTCAGCCCGTAGGCGCTCGACTCGGCCCACGAGAGGTTCTTCGGCTTCGGCAGGAGCTGCTGCGCCTGGACCTTCGTGAACTGGGCGAACGATCCCCAGGTCGTCTCGTAGCCCCAGATCTTCTGGCTCGGCGCTGCGAGCGGGTCGAGGCCGTG
>DASSYK010000167.1:0-4544 GCA_035703345.1 Solirubrobacterales bacterium | reverse complement strand
GCTCGACTCGGCCCACGAGAGGTTCTTCGGCTTCGGCAGGAGCTGCTGCGCCTGGACCTTCGTGAACTGGGCGAACGATCCCCAGGTCGTCTCGTAGCCCCAGATCTTCTGGCTCGGCGCTGCGAGCGGGTCGAGGCCGTGTACCTCGACGTCCTCGTAGGAGGCCTGGTTGCAGTGGATCACGACCTCGTCTCCGGGCTTCCACTTGGTCACGCCCTCGCCGACCTTCCAGACGACCCCGGAGGCGTCGGAGCCCCCGATGTGGTGCCCGTACTCCTCGTGGTCGCCGTAGCCGAACACGGAGACCGGCTTGCCGAGCGCCGCCCAGACGTTGTTGAAGTTGACGCCCGCGGCCATGACCCGGACGATCACCTCGAACGCGCCGGGCTCCGGCACATCGATCTCCTCCACCTGGAAGGCGTTCTTCGGTTCGCCCTCCCGCTCCTGCCTGATCACCCAGGCGGCCATCTTCGCGGGCAGCTCCCCGGGCTGCACGTCGAGCTTCGTCACATCGGCGATGTCCAGGGCCAAGTCAGTTCCCTCCAAGGTCGTTGTCGGCGTCGCGCATCGTATAGCGACCGCAAGGCCGCACGCTTTGGAGCGGCTGCGAAGCAGCTTCCCGGCGCACCTGCTCCGGACGGCCTTTCCGTCCATCTATCCGCCCCCCGCGGTCAGGCGGCCGCGCGCCCCGCCGATCACGACTGCAGGAGCGATGGAGGCCTCGCGTTGCCCACACCAGCAGCCTGATCCACGCGCGCACGGACTGGTGCGGCTGTCCACCTCGCCCAGGACGAACGCGTCGGGCCTCAGGCGCCTGGACCTGATGGTCAACACCGTCTTCGAGCGGCTCGCGGCCGTCGACGGCCCGGCGGATCGGGGCACGGGAGACGCGACCTAGCCGGCGCGTCAGATTCGCGTCCGGGCTCGCGACTACCTTCGTGAGTCCGATGGAAGCCTCCGAGAAGCCACAGCTCTCACTCGCATCCGAGCAGGGCGGCAGCGTGCGCCTGCTCGACGAGGTGATCGTCATCGACGGCCTGACGGTCGCCGACGAGCAGGTCGCGCGCGTCGTGCGCGAGCGCGCCGAGGCCGGCGAGGAGCCGGCCCGCACGCTGCGCCGCGCGATCGAGATCGGCGCCCGGGTTCTGGACCGCGAGGAGACCGCCGTCGAGGTCGACTACGTCCGCCGCGAGTTCGAGCACCTCAGCCACGCCCATCGCGAGACGGTCGAGCAGCAGTACCGCGAGGCCGTCGACCGCATCGAGTCCGAGCTCCAGCGCGCGCTCGGCGACGACGACGGCCCCGGCGCTCTCGGCGCCGCCCTCGAGAGCCACAGCGACCAGCTCGCCGAGCTGATCGCGGCCACCTTCGGCCCGGACCGCGAGGGCGCGGTGCAGGCGCAGATCAGGCGGATCCTCGACGAGCGCGACGAGGAGTTCGTCCGCCGGCTCGCCGCCGACGACGAGCGCAACCCGCTCGGCCCGATGCTCGCCAGCCTCCGCAACTGGACGCGCGAGCGCAAGGAGGATCAGGACAACCGCGACGCGAAGCTCGAGCAGAAGATCGACGAGCTCCTGGCGAAGGCGGCCGAGCTCGCCGGTCTGGATCAGGGCCGCGAGGCGCTCGAGGAGGCCGAGGAGGCCGGCACCCGCAAGGGCCGCAACTTCGAGGAGCGGGTGCACGGCGCGCTCGAGCGCGTCGCCTCGACCCGCGGCGATGCCTGCGCCCACACCGGCGGCGAGGGCGCCGAGGGCGGCGGCAAGAAGGGCGACATCCTGGTCGAGCTGGGCGCCGGCGCCGGCCCCGCGGCCGGGCGCGTCGTCTTCGAGGTCAAGGACAAGAAGCTCTCCAAGAACGACGCCTGGCGCGAGCTCAACGAGGCGATGGCCGCGCGCGCCGCGTCGTTCGGCGTCCTGGTCGTCGCCGGCTCGGAGCGGGTTCCCTCGGGCCGCGAGGTCCTCACCGAGTACGAGGGCAACAAGCTGATCGTCGCCGTCGACCGCGAGGAGCCCGACGGGCTCGCGCTCGAGGTCGCCTACCGGCTCGCCGCGGCGCGGGTGGCGATGGCGCGCGACCGCGACCTGACCGTGGACGCTCCGGCCGTTCGCGACGCCGCCGAGGAGGCCGTCACCTGCCTGCAGCAGGCGCAGGCGATCCGGGCCACCCTGACCGGCATCAAGACCAGCTCCGACAAGGCCCGCGCCACGCTCGACGAGATGGTCGAGAGCGTCAAGGCCAAGCTCGAGCGGGTCGAGAGCCTGGTCGAGGCCGCGGACTAGGGCAGCAGCAGCTCGTTCTGCGAAGACTCGCGCTCGGGCCCGACCTCGAACGCGAACGGCTCCGCCTCGGCGCCCTCCGCGCGGGCCTCGTACTCGCCGGAGGGGAGGTCTATCTTCAGCGTCGTGGTGGTCCCCGGGGCGACCTCGCTGCTGGTGCCCGTGGCCGGCCCTGAGATCTCGATCGATCCGCTGGTGTCGCCGAGGTTGATGATCGTGAAGGTGACGAGCCCGGCGCCGAACTCCGCGGGGGAGACCACGACCTGCTTCTCCCCGAGCTGGATCCCCACCTCTTCGGGGATCGCCGGGCGCGGCTCGTTCTCGAAGTCGTCGCGGCCGCAGCCCGCGACCACGAGCGCCGCGACGCCGAGGGTCGCTGCGACCAGCGCTCTCGTCCTCCTCCTCATCCCGGGGGGAATCTAACCGAAGCCGACGGTCGCCGGGCACATCCGGCGGGCGCTCAGGCTTCGGCGAAGGGGAGATCGGCCACGACGGCGGTGATGCCGCCCTCGACCTCGACCGTGGCCCCGGTCTCGGCCTCGCGGCGGACGATCGCGAGCGCGATCGGCCCGTGGGAGGGGGAGACGCAGGAGGTGCCGACGGTCCCGACCTCGCGGTCGCCGAGGCGCAGCGCGCCGCCCTCGGCGGCGGAGCCGCTGAGCCTCAGCCCGCGGAGCGTGCGGTTGGGCCGCCCGCGGTAGTGCAGGCGCGCCACCGGCTCCTGGCCGATGTAGCAGCCCTTCCCGAAGTCGATCGCGCGCTCGACGACCCCCGCCTCGGCGGGCATCACGTGCTCGCTCAGCTCATGGCCCCACCGCGGCCGGCCGGCCTCGACTCGCAGGATCTCCGCCGCCTCCTCGCTGACGGGCTCGGCGCCCTCCGCGCGCAGCGCCGAGCGCAGCGGGTCCGCCTGCTCGCGCCGCGTGACAAGGTCGAGCCCGTCGGCCGTTGCGACTGCCAGGACCTCGAGGCCGCCGCGGTCGCTGAAGCGTTGCGCGTGCTCGGGCCCGAGCGCCTCGAAGCCGGCGATCGTCCCGGCCGCGGGGCCGAGCAGGGAGGTGATCGCCCAACTCCCGGAGACGTCGGAGATCTCCAGGTCGCGGCCGACGCTGTACATACGCAGGTGCTTCAGCACCCGCTCGCTCAGCTCGGGCTCGCAGTCGAGCCAGATCTCGCCGGCCTCCAGGCGCAGGACCCGCGCGTCGGCCTGGATGTGGCCCTTGCGGTCGAGCAGCAGCGCGTAGCAGCCGGCCTCCGGGTCGAGCGACTCGATGTCGTTCGTCAGCTGCCCCTGGAGGTACTCGGCCGCTTCGCCGCCGGCGACCGTGACCTTGGCGCGGCCGGAGCGGTCGAGCATGCCGGCCCCCTCGCGCATCGCGCGGTACTGGGCGTCAAGCTCGACTGCGGGGGCCTCCGTGGCCATGACCGGATTCTAGGCGGGGCGCCGCCCGGCTCCGGAACCTCGACCGGAAGTTAGTTGTGCCTAACTCTGGGTTGTGGTTGTGCTTCAATCTCACCATGGACAGGATCAGTCGCCGCAAGCTCCTGGTCGGCGGGGCCGCAGCCGGAGCCGCACTGCCCGCGCTGCACCAGCTCGTGCCCCACAGGGGCCTGCACGAGGGGCTGGCCGGGGCCGCGACGCCGGAGCACGGCCCGGCTCACGGCGCGGCCGCTGCAGTCCACGGCGGGGGGCACGCGGGTCCGACCTTCAAGCACGGAGAGGTGGTGGACCACGCCGCGAACGGCTTCCACCCGACGGAGATCCTGCGGGACTTCGACTGGGGGAAGACGACCCGCCTGCCGAGCGGGCGCGTGCTCCGCGAGTGGACCCTGATCGCGGGTGACAAGGAGATCGAGGTCGCCCCGGGCGTGAAGTACCCGGCCTGGGCCTACAACGGGCGCGTTCCCGGGCCGACGCTCCGCGCGCGCGAGGGGGAGCTGCTGCGGGTCCGCTTCATCAACGGCTCCGAGCATCCGCACACGATCCACTTCCACGGCCTGCACCCCGCCGAGATGGACGGCGTCCCCGGGATCGGCGCGGGGCTGATCGACTCGGGAGGCGAGACGACCTACGAGTTCACCGCCGAGCCGTTCGGGCTCCACCTCTACCACTGCCATGCCGGGCCGCTGGCCGAGCACATCGCCCGCGGGCTCTACGGGGCCTTCATCGTCGATCCGAAGGACGGGCGCGCGGAGGCCGACGAGATGGTGATGTTGATGAACGGCTTCAACACCAACTTCGACGCCGCGGGCAACCAGGTCTACGCG
>DASSYK010000174.1:0-5524 GCA_035703345.1 Solirubrobacterales bacterium | reverse complement strand
GAAGTCCCTTGCGGAAGTGCATTCGTTCCTCCTGATCTTTTTACGTTCCCGGTCCTTCGAGGCTGTAAGCGCCGGGACGCGGCGCGGGGTTACGCGTCGATCGCCGCCGCCCGCCGCGCGGGTAGCGTTGGCACCGGGGTGGAGCGCGGCATCGGGATCGTCCTGCTCCTGCGCCGCGCGATCCGCAGGGCACTGGAGCGACGACGGCGGCGCCGGGGGCCGCTGATCGAGGCGGAGGGGGAGGAGAGCGGCTAGGCGACGGCGAAGCTGAACGCTTGTTTGCGCGAGGTGAATCCGCGGCGGGCGACCGGTAGTTTCGTCAGCGGATCATGGCCCCGGAGCGATTCACAGTGCTGCTCCAGGCTGCGCGGGAGGGGGACGAGCTGGCCTGGAGCGAGATCTACGGCGAGCTGGCGCCCGCCGTGCTCGGCTACCTGCGCGGAAACCGGGCCCCGGATCCCGAAAACGTTCTCGGGGAGGCGTTCCTGCAGGTCGCGCGGGACGTGGGCCGCTTCGAGGGCGACTGGCCCGCCTTCAGGGCGTGGGTCTTCACGATCACCCACCACCGCCTGATCGACGCTCGGCGGCGCAGCGCCCGCCGCCCCGTCGAGCTGGTCGCCGAGGCTCCGGAGCCGCCGGCCGCGCCGCCCGACGCGGCCGCGGAGGGAGCGCTCGCCAGGATCAGCGCCGAGCGGGTGCGGGCCCTGCTGGAGAAGCTCTCGCCGGACCAGCGCGCGGTGCTGCTGCTGCGCGTGATCGGCGACCTCTCGCTGGAGCAGGTCGCCGAGATCCTCGGCAAGCGCACGGGCGCCGTCAAGCAGCTCCAGCGCCGCGGGCTCGCGGCCGTCAAGCGCGAGCTCGAGAGGGAGGGGGTAACCCGATGAGCGGCAACGGCGCTTCGGGGGATGAGATGACGTTTGGGATACGAGATGACGAAGAGCTCGGCGCGTTCGCCGACGCGCTGCGCGCCACACTGATCGCGGCGCCCGACCGCGCGCGCTCCGCGGAGCTGGTTCCGCGGCTCGCGGTGGCGGCGAGGGCATCGCTCGTGACCGGGCCTCCCGCCCCCGGGCGCCGAACCGGTGCGCGCCGCAGCTCACGGCTCGGGCTCTTCGCCCGGGCCGCGGTGGCCTTCGCTCTGGTCCCAGTGCTGTTCGCGGGCCTGGCGGTCGCCGGGGTCAAGCTCCCCGACGCCGCCGACGCCCCCTTCGAGGCGGTCGGGATCGACCTCCCGAACCAGGGCTCGGACGCCGGCGAGAGCGCCGGCGGTGGCTCTGGCGCCGGCGGCGCGAACGAAGGCGGGAGCGGGAAGGACGGCTCCGCGGCGGACGGCAAGACGGGGAAGCCCTCCGAGCCAGGCGCTCAGGGCCGCGACAACGCCGCCGAGAAGCGCGGCCACGGCCAGGACGTCGAGAACCCGGCGCGCGAGCAGGGGCGCGGCAACGGCGCCCAGGGCAAGGGGCGCGCGCTCGGCAAGAAGGGCGCTGCGCCGGGGCAGTCGAATCCGAACAGGGGGGGGCAGGAAAAGGGGAAGGCCATCGGGCGGACCGGCGCGCCGCCGCCGGGTCAGGCGAACAAGCCCGCGGCGCCGGGAAAAGCCGGTAGCCGGGCCGATGGGGAGACACCCGGCCAGCGCCAGGTCGACCCCGGCGCCAAGCAGAAGTAGCTAGTCCTCGAAGAGCGCGTACCCGTAGGCACCGCGCTTGTACGCCAGCTTGGCGATCGCCGTCATCCGCTCGTCGTCGTTCGACTCGACCTGCTCGAGGTTGTCGCGCACCCGAGTGGCGGCGCGCTTGCAGAAGGTGTCGGCGATGAAGCGCTCCTGGCCCGAGGGCTCGACGCCGTGGTGCTCGAAGATCGCGGTGACCCGCGAGAGCACCGCGACCTGCGCGTAGATGTCCGCGACGGCGTCGGCGAGCCGCTTCTGCTGGAACTGCGCCGTGATGATGCCCTTGCCGTGCTCGCGCAGCAGCTTCTCGGTCGTCCCGGCGAGCTGCTTGACCTGGTCGGAGACCTCGTCGGCGTGGCTCGACAGCTCCTCGTGGGCGCGGCTGATCTTGTCCGGCATCACCTCGCGCTGCACGCGGCCCGCGACGTAGTCGACGAGCACGCCGATGGAGCCGATCGGGTCGGAGAGCCCGATGTCGCCGAGGCCCTCGAGCTTCTCGCCGACCGGCTTGATGCCGCCGAGCGCCGTGAAGGCCCGGAGCACGTCGTTGGCCCCCTCGAAGATCGGGAAGATGCGGATGTCGCGGACGACCTTCTCCCAGGGCTCGGTCCGCAGGTAGCCCCGCCCGCCCGCGAGCTGCAGCGATCTATTCGCCGAGTACCAGAGGAACTCGGTCCCCGAGACCTTGCAGATCGCCGACTCGAGCGAGTAGTCGGGCACGCCTGCGTCGACCAGCCCGCAGGTCAGGTAGGTCATGGACTCCAGCCCGAAGAGGTAGGAGACCATCCAGCCGATCTTGTCCTCGACCAGCTCGAAGTCGGCGAGTGGCTCGCCGAACTGGCGGCGCTCCTTGACGTGGTCGATCGTGATGTCGAGCAGCTGCTTGGCGGCGCCGACCGATCCGGTGCCGAGGCCGATGCGGCCGTTGTTGAGGATCTGCATCGCGACGCGGAAGCCCTGGCCGGGCTCCCCGAGCACGTTCTCGGGCGCTACGCGGACGTCCTTGAAGTAGAGACGGCGCAGGTCGTTGCCGCGCAGGCCCATCGTGTCGTAGCGCTCGCCGACCTCGAGCCCGTCCATGCCCTTCTCGAGGATCAGCGCGATGTGCTTGTCCTCCCCGTCGACCTCCGCCCGCGCGAAGGTCGTGATCACGTCGGCGCGCGAGCCGTTGCCGATGTAGCGCTTCTCGCCGTTCAGAACCCAGGAGCCGTCGGGCTGCTGCACCGCGCGCGAGCGCATGTTGTAGGCGTCCGAGCCGGCCTCGGGCTCGGTCAGGGCGAAGGCGGCGAGCTTGCGCCCAGCCGCGAGGTCGGGCAGCCAGCGCTCCTTCTGCTCCTCGGTCCCGAAGAGCGAGATGCCCTTGAACCCGATCGACTGGTGGACCCCGAGCACGATCGCGAGCGTCGCGTCGATCTCGCCGATCGTCTCGAACACGCGGGCGTAGCCGGTCTGCGAGAGGCCCTGGCCGCCGTAGCGCTCGTCCACGTAGAGGCCGAGGATCCCGATCTCGCCGAGGTCGCGAAGCACCTCGTCGGGCACCCAGCGCTCGTCCTCGACCTTGCGGGGGTCGTAGTGCTCGGCGCAGTAGTCGCGCAGGCGGGTGTTGAGCTGGCGGATCCGGTCCTGCTCGGACGGGTCGGGCGCGGGCCAGGGGAAGACCAGCTCCTCGTGGATCTCGCCGAGGAAGAGCGCCTTTGCGAAGGAGGAGACCTCGGGCTCGGTTTCCGCCTCGGAGCGTTTGGGGATGGCTTCCCTGACCGCGATCCGCAGAGCCTACCGGCGCCCCTTGGCCTTCTTGCAGCGCCTCTTCTTCGCGCTCGAGCTGCCCTTGTTTCCCCGCTTGCGCTTCCTGCACTTCTTCTTCGCGGCCGCGCCGGTCGCCGTCAGCTCCAGGCTCCAGCCGCCCCCGATCGAGGCGGCATCCGGGGCGGTGTCGTCGAAGAGGTAGAGCTGCCAGAGGCCGTTCGGCGCCAGTCCCCGGAAGTTGGAGAGTCCGAGCGGGTAGGGCCCGGCGATTCCGGGGAACGCGTCCGTTGTGTCGTTGTTGGAGGGCTTGTACGTCCCGCTCACCGGCGCGGAGGGACAGCTCTCGGGAAACGCGGCGGCCGCCGCATCGTCGAAGGTCAGGGTGACGCCGCCGAAGTCGACCCCGGAGGCCGAGCAGGGGTCGGACATCAGGATGGTGCTCGCGCCCGGCCCCGTCAGGAGGAGGTCGACGTCCTTGGCTGCGGCGAGCACGTCGTGCAGCGTCGCGCGGACCTTCACGGTCGTTCCTTTCAGCCCGCTGACCGCGATCCCCGATGGGTACGGAATCGCGACGCCGCTGCCCGGGATCGCGGGCGACGCGATCGGAGCCGGATTGGAGAAGGTCGCGGCGCCGGCGCTCGCAGGGATGATGAGAATCGCGAGCGGGACGAGCAGGAAGGCGACGCGCCGACCCATGGACACGACCCTACCTCGATCGCCCGTCTTCCGCACCGATCCAGCTCCCGCGATCGTCGCCGGGCGGATATAGAGTTCCCGCATCGAGCGGTCCGGAGGAAGAACCCCTGAGGAGCGCCGCGCCGCGGCCGAGGCGCGCGACCGCGCGCGCCGCGGCGAGCCGAGCGAGACCGGCCCGGCAGGCGACGAGCGGCGGGCGCCGCTCTCGCAGGTGAGCCGGTACGGAGGCGCCGCGGTCCACGGCAGGCGCCGGCTGATCGCCGGCGTCTGCATCGTGATCGCGGCCGTGGTGCTGTTCACCATGCTGGGCGGCTGCTAGGGCCCAGGACCGTGACGGCCGCTGCGGGCGAAAACCGGGACTCGCGAAGCGGTCGTTTGCGGGGTCCATAGACCCCGTGAAAGACCAGATCCGCTCACGGCCCGGTGAACCCCGTCGTGAACCGCCTCGTGCCCACGCTCCTCGCGCTGCTCGCCTCCGCCGCGGCCACCGCGGGGTGCGGCGGCTCCGACCGCGAGCCGCCCGACGAGCCCCCGGCGGAGCTGCTCGCCGGCGCGCTGTCTGATCCGCCGTCCAGCGGGAACGTGCGAATCGATGCCGCGGCCGAGCTGGACGGCGACTCGCTGCTCGCCGGCGAGGCCGGCGCCGAGCTCGAAGGGCCGTTCGCCGCCGCCGCGCGGGCGGAGCTGCCCCGCTTCGCCCTCGGGCTCGACGGTGAGCTCGCCGGGTTCGGGGTCGACGGCGAGCTGGTGTCCACCGGGGACGACGCCTTCGTCGTCTTCTTCGGCGAGAACTATCGGGTCGGCCCCGAGCGGACCGCGGAGGCCGCAGCGCGCTGGGGCGCCGTGGCGGCGGAGACCGGCGCGCTCGCTCCGGCTGTCCCGAGCTGGTTCCGCTCCCCGCGCTACGCGGGCGCGGAGGACGTGGCCGGCACCGAGACGCAGCGGATCGAGGCCGGGCTCGACGGGGCCCGCGCGGGACGCGACATCGCGGCGGTCGCTCGCGCGGCCGGCGCGCCGTCCCTGTTCGAGGCACTGGCCGCCGGGGCCCGCGACGGCAGCGCCGAGGCGTGGGTCGCCTTCGAAGACCGCAGCCTGCGCCGCCTGCGGATCGAGTTCCCATTCCGCATCCCGGCCGCCGCGCGCGTCGGCGCGCTGGGGATCGCCTCGGGGACGGCCGAGCTCGACGTCCAGCTGAGCGACCTCGGCGAGGCGGTGGAGATAGAGCGCCCGGAAGGCGGCGGCTTCCAGCCGATCGAGCAGCTCACCGGCCGTCTCCGGAGTCTGGCCGGGCTGGCGCTCTAGCCGCGCTGCGGGGCCCAAACCGGGCACCGAGGGAGGCGCCGGCCGCTGGTCTTCGACCGCCCGGCGTCAGCCGCCGGTAGCGTCGGCCTCGTCGGCGATCAGACGGGCGAT